>CAJXSB010000003.1 GCA_913060435.1 uncultured Desulfococcus sp. | reverse complement strand
GTTTCGTTGCGAAATAGTGTTGTCGAAGAGAACTTCGCCTTCTGTTCACATCCGAAGGAAAATGGACGGCGGACATATAATGGAATCCCATAATAATATGGCAGATTTTTACCAGGAACATTTCGAATCCTACTACGAGAAGACCGCCCACATCGATCCCGCATCATTTTTGGAACCACTTGCCCGGCAATTGAGCCCCGGTGCGCGTATCCTTGATATCGGCTGTGGGTCCGGGCGGGACATGCGGTGGTTCAAGGAACGCGGGTTTGAGCTCAGGGGGTTCGAGCGATCGACGGGGCTGGCGGGTTTCGCAAGACGGCATTCCGGTTGCGAGGTGGTTGTGGGGGATTTCAGGTATTACGATTTTAGAACCATGCCCGCAGACGCCGTATTGCTGGTCGGGGCGCTGGTGCATATTGCACATAGAGAGGTGCCGGGTGTTTTGAGCCGCGTTACGGCCGGGTTGAAGCCGGGCGGGAAGGTGTTGTTGACGCTGAAGCAAGGCGACGGGGTGCACCGTGACGGTTTCGGGAGGCTATTCTATTTGTGGCATGACACAGAAATTCGGGGCGCTTTTGAACATCTTGGTTTTTCGATCCTGGATTATCGGGTGCAGACATCCAAGGTAAATGCTGACGATACATGGCTGGGCTATGTGCTGGCTAAGGATTGATGGCTGTATGGGGCTCTCCCCCTGTGGCAGGATCGTTGCCGCCTCCGATTGCCAGCAGCGGATCACTTCCCTGAAGGCGAACGGGCGGGGCCACGGCTGCAGTTCAACAGGAGAATGTAGATGCGCAAAATATTCCATATCACCAGCGGCGACATCGCGGGCGGAAGCCTGGCAAAGGCCGGTCTTCCAGGGGAGGTGTTCGTCTGGCATGACATCCTCTATGACGGCCCCCGGCAGCCGGGCTGGCCAAATGAGAATATCCTCAAGGCCCGTGCGCGCTTTCTGGAGGCGTTCACCGGCGGCGGCCTTTATCGGGACAGCATCCTGAGAACCTTCCATGATCAATACCGGAAGCTTTCAGAGGCTGCGCGTTGCGAGCGCATCGTTCTGTGGTTCGACGCATGTCTGTTTGACCAGTCCATGCTCGCCCATATTCTGACGTGCCTCTCCCTGAAAGGAATCCAGCAGGTGGCGCTTCTCTGTGTCGACGCATTCCCCGGCATCGAACCCTTCCACGGCCTCGGGCAGCTCCAACCGGAGGAGCTGGCATCCCTCTATCCCGGCAGGCGTCCGGTTACAGACGAGCAATTCCGGTTTGCCGCCGTCGTGGACAGGGCATTCGCAGCGCAGGATGCTGCGCTGCTCACCGAACTGTCAACCGCGACCGGGCCGCCGCTGCCCTGGATCCCGGCGGCGGCAGCGCGATGGCTTCAGGAACAGCCCGACCCGGCAACCGGTTTGGGGCGGCTCGAAAGCCTCGCGCTTGCAGCGATCCGTTCCGGATGCGAAACCCCGGGGGAGATTTACGCGTCCGTGGCTGCTGCCGATATCCCGCCGCAGTTCTGGGGAGATACGACACTGTGGACCAGGATCAACGGGCTTGCGGACCGTGTGCCGCCCCTCGTCCGGATTGAAGGGCCGGCGGCCAGGCTGCCGCAGTGGGAAAGCCGGGTCCCGCTCAAGGCGTTCAAGGTCCGCGCGCTGCCGGTCCCCCCGCTGGCTGTGACGCCAGACCATACGCACCTTTGACAAATCCGGCAATACGTTATAAAAAAAAGTTGAAATTCAGCACAAACATCGATCCCTCCCTCACCTTAGGTTTGTTCAGGACAGGACATTTTCGGCATAATCATACAATGGAGGCAACAAAGAAATGGCGGATTTGAAGAGCAATAGACACCTGGTAAATGCGTCGTTGATGATCCTCGCAGTCATACTGGCGATTGTCTATAATATTCATTTTAAGGAGGCGCCAAAAGAATCAGCGCAGATTAAAGAGGCGCCAAAAGAGGCAGCGCAGGCATTTGACATCGATCAGTTTATCGCTCCGGACACCTGCGGCGCCTGCCATCCGGATATCTATGCGCAATGGGAAAATTCCATGCATCATTTTTCTCACAAGGATAGGATTTATAAAGCTGTTTCAGATTTTTTCCGCAGCGGCTTGAGCGATCCGGATGAACTCAAGGAAGCGGAATCTTGTGTAAAATGCCACACACCTGTGGGATATGTTACCGGTTACCCGACGAAATCCTCCGATGACAGGGAAAAGATTCCGGAACTGGCCCAAATGGGAATTCAGTGTGATTATTGCCACTCCGCCACCACAGCCCACAAAATTTACAATAACGATCTGCAGCTCGAACCCGGAAACGGGGAAGAGGATCCCGGCGTCAAACGGGGGCCGTTCAAAGATTCGGAATCATTTTATCATGAGGTTGCCTATTCCGAATTTCACACCAACGCTGAAATCTGCGGGACATGTCATGATGTGAAGCATGTCGTATTTGAAACGGATCTTGAAACAACCTACACCGAATGGAAAAACGGCCCCTACAATTCAGATGACCCGGAAAAGCGCATTACCTGCCAGGGCTGCCATATGTACCAGCGGCCGGACGTTCCGGCGACGGGAAGCACCGAAAGACCGGCCAATCCGGGGTATGCAGCGGAGGGCGGGCCGGAAAGGGAGCATATCTTCACGCATTATTTTGTGGGTGCCAATGTCTATCTTCCGAAATTGAACGGCGACCTGGAAAAATCCCGAATGGCCATGTCGCGGCTGCAACATTCCGCTGCCCTTGCTATTGACAAGAGCCATTTGGATCAACACGAACTGATCATTGAAGTGAAAAATATCGGCGCGGGCCATTATCTGCCCACGGGGCTCACAGATGTTCGCCAGATGTGGCTTGAAATCGAGGTCAACGATAAGAACGGGAACACCGTATTTACCTCCGGCGTGAGGGATAAAGACCAATATTTGCCGGATGATGCCATCATCTACAATACCGTCTTCGGTGATGGCAAGGGCAACCCTGTCCGGAATATCGCCCAAGCCCGTGAGATCCTGAAAGACAAAAGGGTGCCGCCGGGAGAATCATTGGTGGAAACCCTTGTGCTGCCCCAAAAGGATTTAACGGGTGGTCAGATCAGGGTATCCCTGATGTATCGAAGCGCATCCCAGAAATTGCTGGACGAGATCACGGGAAAAGGGACACATCCGCTGCCCATCGTAACAATGGCGGAAGCAACAGTCGAGATATAGACTCACCATACGCAACCTTCGACTTTCGCAGCCTGGTGGTCTCACGCGGAGGCCACCTCCGTCCACCGGGTGAACGAAGCTCGAAGGTTGCCCCCACTGGTCTTATTCGCCCTGGATCCATCTCCCCGATACGCCCGTCTCAATCCATCCCCCCACTGAAACTGGACTACAGCAGTATCTGACGCTTCCAGCAGGAAGCTATGGCGCACGATGGTGGATAAAGTCAATGGGATTATTTCTTCCACTGACCTAAAATATTATGGCCAACCATTGCATTAAGATTAATCTGTTGACATTAAAGGTCAAAATGGTATCTTAAGATCAACAGCTTGGCCTTAGAGAGAATATATGAAAAAAATTCCTACAGAACAGGTGGTTAAAAGGCTCGATATCGAAAATCCGTGGTGGAAAGATGGTCGTATACCGAAGATTTTCCGATCGTTCAAGCCCAGAGCATATTTGAAGTTGTTCTATCCGCTTGTCGAATCGAGAAAGATACGCAGGGCCACTGTGCTGATGGGGCCTAGACGTGTCGGCAAAACGGTACTCATACATCATGCCATTCAAAATCTGATCGAAACAGGGATATCCCCCAAACAAATAGTATATTTTTCAGTTGATCATCCTATCTACAACGGGCTTGCCCTTGAAGCCTTCTTGGATATCTTTTCACAGGCAACTGGAATCAACTATATCGAAGATGAATGCTTTATTTTCTTTGATGAGATTCAATACCTGAAAAATTGGGAGATTCACCTCAAGGCGATGGTTGATAGATTTCCGAATCTAAAATGCACGGTTTCCGGCTCTGCGGCTGCGGCGCTGAGGTTGAAGAGTCACGAGTCCGGCGCGGGTAGATTTACCGATTTCTTATTGCCGCCCCTGACATTTCATGAATATTTAGATTTGTTGGGGAAAAATGATATGGTTGTTGCTCCTGATTCAAACCGGGGTTCTTTCACAACTCCCGACATCGAAGCGTTGAATGATAGCTTTGTTCACTACTTGAACTTTGGTGGCTATCCTGAAGTTATATTCTCTGAAGAGATTCAGTCGGATCCAGGCAGATTCATAAAAAATGATATTATCGATAAAGTCTTGCTGCGTGATCTTCCCGGGTTATATGGTGTTCAGGACATACAAGAGTTAAACTATCTCTTTACAACGCTGGCATTCAATACCTCAAATGAGGTCTCGCTTGAAGAATTGTCAAAAGGTTCAGGCGTGGCTAAAAATACCATCAAAAAGTACATAGAATATTTAGAAGCGGCATTTCTAATCAGAACTGTGCATAGAGTAGACAGGACTGCCAAGCGGTTTAAGCGGGCAAACTTTTTCAAGGTCTATTTGACAAATCCATCCATACGAAGTGCGTTGTTTTCGCCCATAACAAGTGACGATCCAGCTATGGGCGAAGTAGCGGAAACAGCAGTGTACTCCCAGTGGTTTCATTCTGATGTTCTGCTTCATTACTCCAAGTGGAAGAATGGTGAAGTTGATATCGTAAATATTGGTAAAGAACAAAAAGTCATGTGGGCTATTGAGGTTAAGTGGACAGATCGATTTTATCATAAGCCGGCGGAGCTCAAAAACCTGCTTCGGTTTTGCCACGCAAATAACCTTGATAATGCAGCCGTGACAACCAAATCAGCGAACGGAAGCACTGTCATGGGAAACGTGCTTCTCGATTTTATCCCCACCAGTCTTTATTGCTACATGGTTGGCCATAATCTCATTAAAGGGAAGCGTCAAATAAATACAGATGGGTCAACGAATCATTTCACAAGGGCTCGCTGAATCTCATCGGTGAAATAAACGTTCCAAACCGCTGAATTTATAGACTCTGAACCCGCCTGTCCGATACGCCTGCCTCAATCCATCCCCGCACTGAAACTTTACGGCAATGGCGCCCGGCACACGCATCCGGTCTCCGTATGCCCGGCGAAGGCCGCAGGGCGGGCCGCCCTCACACCGGAGCCGCCCGAGGGCTCGTGCGCCCGCCGGCGGGGACGGCGTGGTGTCGGCCCGCTTTTCCTTCGTACCCCGACTGGGGCCGGGCCTCGATGATCCGTCGGTCCTCCAGGTGCCCGTAGACAGCCTTGACAGTGTTGACGCTGAACCGGAGCTGACGGCTCAAATCCCGGCGACGGCACCCGCTCGCCCGGCGTTTAGGTGCCCTGGACGACCATGTCGGCGATTCTCCGGGCCACAGCTTCGTAGAGGGGGCTGCTCGTTCGGTCTGTGTGCGTTCTCGAATCATGGCCCAATTTTAGGGCGTCCAGCAAAAATCACAAGGTATAGATGGGCAGATAAACAAAGGGTACATATGTTTTTATATGAATTTGAATTGAACTCATCCTGGTGGATAAGGGATCTGTGCCCATAGACTTGAGCCCGCCGAACTTGTGGGATCGCTCAGGGTGTTATGAAAAATTCATAGAAGGCTTCTTTCATGAGATAATTCCATATTTTTCTTGCAATTCTCGACCTGCCAATTATATAAAATCCATAGGACGAAATCCGGGCGCCTCATGAAACCCGCAGCTCAGTTCAACTACACTTTATCCGCCATTCCGCTCCGAAGCTTTGTTGACCTACCGCTTGTTTTTGATGTCTTGTCCTCCTTATCGAATACCGTTTTTCCGGGACGACGGATAAAATGCTATTGGTTGGGCGACAGCCATCAAAACCTGCACCAGATGAAGTCCGATGTTTGCTCTCGGAGGAAAATCAAGTTTTCCTGTATTCATAATATTATGGATTTAAAGGAAGAAAAATATGATGAGTGTCGATAGTCTATATGCAGAATTGGGCGTCGATTTCCAGCCCAATGATCGGCAGATCTTCTTGCAGGAATTAGCAGATGTTGCTTACGCTTACAAAACCCCTTTGGGTTCGGAAGCGAAGACTAAAAACGATAGCAATCGCCTTATAGAATTGGTGGCTGAACTTGGCAGAGAGGTGGCGGAATTCTCACCAAAACTGGCTATCGTACCGTTGAGGAAAAAGCTGTTCGCTGACCTCCACCTGAAGATACCACCCTATATTGCCAATCTGCTCAAACGCTTCCATTTCTATTTAGTTGATTTTCCAATCACTTTGTTTCCCAAACCCGGATGGGGATTTGAGCGATTGGAATGTAGAGTTGAATTCAATCCAGACCACTCCTCCACCGAGCGTCCCGTAGCCTATCAGATCTTTCCGCACGAAGAATGGCAGGACATAATCAACGCTTGGCAAGATTTGACTGTCGGATTGGACGAAAATTTTGAATTTAAAGCAGACTCAGCACAGCCAACTGAGCAGTTGTTAAATCTGAGCCCTCCGGCAAAGGCGGCGATTGAACTCAAAATGGCCGGCAAGGCGGGACTGATCTTGGGGCCGTTTAATCATTATGTCCGGCGACCGAAGATTCTCAGCCGAGGACGTGGCAATGTCAAAGTTATGTGGCGTCTGGAAGGCGAGGAAAAGATTATGCAGACAGAACCTCGTTTGGGGGTAGTCCTCCAGGTTCCCAAGCATGTCTCTCGGATAGATGCTATCGGCGCCCTGGCCGTATTTCGCAACTTCCACTTCTTTACTTCCGAGCTACGTGACGTGCTGGACTTTCTTTCGAAGCCTGCCAAGAATTTTTTAAAAAGCGGTGCACCTGGCACAGACAAAAAGCTGTGGAATGATATTGTAGCGGGCTTCTGAAGCTCGGGGAGAGTGACTATGGACACAAAAGAATACGATCAGTTTGAACTTGAGATCCTGCCCGGTGACAATATTAGAGCTACGCTGGTCACACAAGATAATCTTAAACGTTTTGCAGCCGCAAAAGTGGTCAAGGAAGAAGATCTGCTGGATGACATCAGAAAAAATATTAGTAAGCTCAAAGCAGGTGAGTTGGATGGAAAGATGGAAGAGATTCAGACTCTGGGACGGGATCTCTACCGGACGATCTTCCCGGGTAAGGTTGGAATCCTGTTCGAGCAAGCCCTTCAAACCGTAATAAACGACCGACGACGTGGAAACAAGAATCGCTGTTTACGGGTCGTTATCGACGTGGATTCCACATCTGAAGTTTTCTCTTGGCCACTGGAGTTCCTGTACTGTAAGCCCATGAGATTTTGGCTGGCAACAGAAAAACCCATGATTGCGCTTTCTCGGCGAACCAAATTTGACACAAGTGTCGTTTATGACCTCAACCCTCAGACACCACCGCTGCGCGTGTTGGTTATTATCAGCAAACCAGAAAATGAAGACCTGGGGGGTGTAATCACAACCAAAATTCTCGAAGAAATAGGTGAATTGGCAGAGACAGAACTCAGTGACCCAGGTAGTGAAGAAGTTATCAGAATAAAGATCAGGGTGCTGGGCCAGATCGAATGCTACGAGAAGAACATACCCGGAATTGACCATATTGATCGGCCAGCAACGTATGGGAACATCACAGAGTTGATCGATAAGTTGGCTACCAAAGACGAGCAACCCCACGTGCTGCATTTCATTGGGCATGGTGAGTCCGACAAAGGTTTAGCACTAGTTGATGACACAGGCAGAGTAGAGTGGTGTTCTGCCGAACTCATTTCACGCCTTTTTACTGATTGGTTTCCACGTCTTATCCTGCTGCAGGCCTGTGAAGGCGCTATGAAGGACCCGGCGCCGGGCTTCATCAGCTTGGCAGATCATCTTATTCAGCGAGGCATCCCCGCAGTAGTCGCTATGCAATCATCAATTATGAATGCGCACGCTACCAGTTTTGCTACTGGATTTTACAAGGCGCTGCGAGACGGCAAGGATGTAGATGAGGCTGTGCAGGAAGGTCGTTGGACAATTTGGAACAAAGTTCGCGGGAGCGAACCTTCCTTTGGTACGCCTGTGCTGTTCACGTATGACCCGACTGGAATAATCCTGCTTCAGGAGCCATCAGCGCCTGCGTTGCCCAGACAACCCGGAGATAGGACTTCGCTAAGGCCGCGCGGTACCGCCACACCACTGGTCCAGCAAGCTTTACACCTGATTGAGATTGCTCTGAGTTGGCTGAAGGATGAGGATTATCCAGTGGATGAGGATCAAGCAAGAATCTGTATGGAAGGAGCACGCAATATGCTTCAAGATGAAAGGCCAATTGAAGCAAGAATAGTGGATAATGCTCTGACATGCCTGAATATGGATGCGGATGTAGCGAAGCGGATGCTGGAACATGCTTCCCATCAATTGGGAAAGCCGGACAGGGTTCAACAACCGTCAATAGGTTCTGCTCAACCCATTCGAGGTGGACAGGAACGACGGCCGGTGAGTGGTTCGGTTCAGTGGAAACCGCAGCCAACAAGGATATCAACTAGTCGTATTTATGATTCATCCCGCATAGATGAGTGAAGGGGAGTGTGAAGATGTCAGAGTGGAATAAGAGTGAACAAACAGAGTTACTGAACACAGGTACACTTGCCCTTGAAGCGGGAGACTATGACCAGGCGAAAGTCGCTTTTACCGAGCTGTTACGTTATGATCCGGACAATCTTCAAGGTTTTTTCGGGATGGGGCAAGTCTACGAAGCCCAGGGAGAATACGAGCAGGCGCTTGCCCATTACCGGCGCGTCATCGAACTTGCACCTGACGACTCGCTGGGTTACCTCAACAGCGGTGATGTTTATCTTGCACTTCAGCAGTATGAAGAGGCGTTAGAGGCTTATGCTCAGGCCATCGAGCGGATGCCTGAACCGAGCTTCGGCTATTGGAGGCAGGGCAACGTCTATGTTCAACAGCAACGGTACGATGAGGCCTTGGAGAAGTATCGCCAGGCGCTCGACCACGATCCCCAGAACGTCGACGCTTACAACAGTATGGGTTTGGTGTATGAAACCCAGGGAGAATACGAGCAGGCGCTTGCCCAATACCGGCGCGTCATCGAACTTGCACCTGACGACTCGCTGGGTTACCTCAACAGCGGTGATGTTTATCTTGCACTTCAGCAGTATGAAGAGGCGTTAGAGGCTTATGCTCAGGCCATCGAGCGGATGCCTGAACCGAGCTTCGGCTATTGGAGGCAGGGCAACGTCTATGTTCAACAGCAACGGTACGATGAGGCCTTGGAGAAGTATCGCCAGGCGCTCGACCACGATCCCCAGAACGTCGACGCTTACAACAGTATGGGTTTGGTGTATGAAACCCAGGGAGAATACGAGCAGGCGCTTGCCCAATACCGGCGCGTCATCGAACTTGCACCTGACAACTCCGTCGGCTACCTCAACAGCGGTGATGTCTATCTTGCGCTTCAGCAGTACGACGAGGCGTTGGAGGCTTATGCTCAGGCCATCGAGCGGATGCCTGAACCGAGCTTTGGCTATTGGAAGCAGGGCAACGTCCATGCCCAACAGCAACGGTACGATGAGGCCCTGGAGAAGTATCGCCAGGCGCTTGACCACGATCCGGAAAACGCTGAAGCGTGGAACAGTATGGGCTTTGTGTACGAATTATCTGAGAAATATGATAAAGCGCTGGGCTGCTATGACAAGTTCGTCTCGCTGGTGCATAGCAATTCTATGGCATATTATGCACGTGCCGGGATCTACTTGACATTGCAACGCTATGGGCAAGCGCTATTGGATTATGATAAGGTCGTGGAGATAGACCCCAGCGCAGTAGACGGGTATTGGGGACGTGGGCTGGTCTATTTGGAGCAAGAAGCATACCCAGAAGCCATTATCGAATTTAGCAAAGTGATTGAACTAGAGCCTGACATTCCAGAAGCTTATAACGCTCGGGCCCAGATGTATTTCAATCAGGAAAAATATACGCAGGCCCAGAAGGATTATTATAAGGCAGCGGAATTAGCTTGTAGTCAAACAGATAGAGAACAGGAAATGATTGCCCTTACTGGGCGGGCATTGAGCCTGTACTTCAAAGAGGATTATGAGGGCTTGCTGATGGCCTTGGATAGAGCGTTGGCCCTGGAACCAAATAACGTATGGGGGCTGAACTTTAAAGGTAATGTCCTGTCGGAATTCGCTTATTATGAGGACGCTGCGCATTTGTTCGGGCGAGCAGTGTCCTTGGACTCATCGAATCACGACAGTTTTTTGTCAATGGGATGGGCTTTGGAGAATCTCAGACGATTGGCGGAAGCCCGGCAGGCATATGAAACGGCTATTTCGTTGCAGGAGAATGACCTCTGGGCGCATAAAGGGCTTGCTAATGCGCTGGTTTTGCTTGGTGAAACGAAGGCAGGCATAGACAAATACCGTTATGTTATCGAGCAAGCGAAAAAACGCAAACTGGTAAGTGCCGACGATAAGTCACTGATAGGTTGGTGCAGGTATAATCTGGGGCAGTATAAAGATGCTGGGCGAATTTTTGAAGAAGCCCTGGCGCTCAACCGGAAAATGCTTTCTACTTGGTTTGACCTTGCTCTGGTGCAGATGTGTGGTGAAGACTATAGCCTATCGCTACATAATTATCAGCGGACGCTGGAAATGGTAGATCGAAAACACGTTTTCAAGCGTCGAGGATTGCTCTATATAGCCATGGATGACCTTAAGCAAGCTGCTACCACACAACCCCGACTATTCGCAGTGAAGGAATTCCAGCAAGTTATGAGCTGGTTGGAGATGGCCTGGGAGCAGGTAAAAAATGTTGTCATAAAACATTCTGTACTGGCGTGATGATTCACCATCCCCAAGAAAAAAGGAGTCAAAATTCAGAACTCTTGACCTCCTATGTTGGTGCTGAGCCCGTCTTCCCGAAAATGCCGTGTCAATCCATCCCTCCACTGAAACTGTACGGCAATGGCGCCCGGCACACGCACCCGGTCTCCGTATGCCCGGCGAGGGCCGCCGGGCGGGCTGCCCTCAAGCCTGGGCCCGTCCGAGGTTTCGTGCCCCTGCCGGCATCGACGGTGCGGTGCCGGAAGCACGTTTTCTTCAGCATGAGAAGTTTGCCCCCCAGAATCAGGCTCACGCCGATAGCGGCCTCGGGCGTCCATTGGTAGCCCTCCCAGACCGTCGAGATCCCCAGGGCCACGATGGGGAAGAGAAGGGTGGCGTAGGCGGCCCGGTCGGCGCCGATGCGGCCCACCAGGGTGAGGTAGCAGCCAAAGGCCACGATGGAGCCGAAGACCGCAAGGTAGACCAGGGCGATGATGTAGGCGGGGCTCCCCACGAATGCGAATTGCCTTCCGCTCAGGAGCGCCGCGGCCAGCATCAGGACCGCGCCGTAGGCCATGCCCCAGGCGTTGGTCTGGATCACGGGCAGGCCGCGCTGCTGGTTCCGGGCCGAGATGATGTTGCCCAGGGAGGCCAGGAAGGTGGCGGCGAAGCAGAGGAGCATCCCCACGAGGCTGTCGTCGCCCAGGTGGAACCCCGTCAGTTCCGGCCGGAAGACGAGGGCGATGCCCGAGAGCCCCAGCAAGGCGCCCGCGGCGACCTTCATGTCGAAGGGCGCGCCCAGGAACAGGGTGCCGTTGACCATGTTCATGACCAGGATGGTCGAGAAGATCACGGCGGCCAGGCCGCTGGTGAGGTGCTGCTCCGCCGCGTAGAAGAGCCAGTAGTTGACCCCGAAAAGCGTGGCGCCCTGGAGTGCCATGAACAGGTGGTCCCTCCCGCTGAAGCGCATGTTGAGCCGCCGCGCCCGGCACCATGCCATGAGGATGGCCGCCGCCAGGGTGAACCGCCAGACCACGGAGACCATGGGGTCGACGTCGCCCAGCTGGAACTTGATGGCCAGCCACGTCGACCCCCATATCAGCACCGTCAAGGTGTAGAAGATTGCATTTCCCATCCCTTTTTCTCCTTTTTTTCCGCGATTCGCGCTGTCGGCCCTGCCGCCAGATCCTCCTGCCGGCGGGTCATGCCGCTGGCAGGTTTTTCCGGAGGGCGCCGGGGCGCGGTGTCAGTCGGTTGAATCCTGGGCCGGCCCGTCGCCGGCGAGTTGATGCGCCATGCGCCCGACGGCCTCGACAGCCCACCGGGTCTTTTCGGAAAAGAGGGCCGCATTGAGGCGGATGCAGTGGCCGAACCGGTCGGTGGTGGAGAAGATCCGCCCCGGCGCGATGGTGATGCCCTGCTCCCGGGCGAGTCCGTAGAGCGCCAGGCTGTCGACCGTCCGGGGCATCTCCAACCAGAGGGTGAAACCGCCAGTGGGTCGGGTGACCCGGGTGCCCGGGGGGAAAGCGCGGCCCACGGCGTCGGCCATCTGGGCGGTTTTCGCGCGGTAGGCCTTCCGGATGGCCCGCAGGTGGCGGGCGTATCCCCCGCTGGTCAGGAACTCGGCCACAGCAAGCTGGGTCGGGGTCGCGCTGGCGATGCTGGTCACGAGCTTCTGGCGGATGACCGCCTCGAAGTGCCGCCCGGGCGCGATCCACCCCACCCGGTACCCCGGGGCCAGGGTTTTGGAAAACGAGGCGCAGAGCATCACCCGGCCGGCGGTGTCCCAGGACTTGACCGTCAACGGGCGCCTGCCGGAAAAGGGGAGGTCGCCGTTGATGTCGTCCTCGATGAGGGGCACGTCGAAGCGCGCCAAAAGGGCGAGGAGCCGGCGCTTCCGCTCGTCGGGCATACAGATGCCCAGGGGGTTGTTGAAGTTGGAGATCACGAGACACGCCCGGATCGGGACTTCCCGCAGCGCCTTTTCCAAAACCTCGATGCTGATGCCGTCCGTGGGGGACGACGGAATCTCCAGGACCCGGAGCCCGAGGCTCTGGAAGAGCTGCAGGAAATTGAAGTGGATGGGGGATCCCACGGCCAGGGTGTCGCCGGGGGAGCAGACGGCCCGGAGGGCCAGGAACACGGCCTCGGTCGCGCCCGTGGTGATGATGATGTCGTCGGGCCGCAGGGTGCAGCCCGACCGGACCATCCGGCGGGTGATCTGGGTCCTCAGCCGCAGGCTTCCCGGCGGCATGGCATAGCCGGTGCTTTCCTCCCGGAAGCGGCGGCTTTCGGCGGCGAGCATCCGGTTCAGCTTCTCCGCAGGGATCAGTGCGGGATCCGGCACCGCGGCCCCGAACTGGACCCGGCCGGGGTCCATGACATCCGCCATGATGCGCATGACGAGGCCGCCGGCATCGACCTCGGCGGGGTTGAAGGCCGCGGTCCCGGATGCGCCGATGTCCGGCTCCCGCGGCGGTTCGGGCAGGCTCGGGCAGACGTAGTACCCCGACTGGGGCCGGGCCTCGATGATCCGCCGGTCCTCCAGGTGCACGTATGCGGCCTTGACGGTGTTGACGCTGACCCGGAGCTGACGGCTCAACTGCCGGATCGACGGCACCCGCTCGCCCGGCGTGTAGGTGCCCTTGGCGACCATGTCGGCGATCCTCCGGGCCACGGTTTCGTAGAGGGGGCTGGGGCGTTCGGTTTCTGTGCATTCTCGAATCGTGGGCCCATTGTAGGGGCTTCAGCGGAAATCACAAGATACAGTTGGGCGGATAAAAAAAGGGTACAGATGTCGTCAGGTAAAGTTGAATTGGTCTCAGTCTGGCGGATAGGCAACTTATCCGGTCAAATTGTCTCAACTCAACTTTCGAGATTCGTTCATACGATGGATACGGATATGAGGTGTTCTCCGGGTCCGTTTTCCGCCCTGTGAGCCGCGAGCTTTAACGGGGCAAAGAACCAGTCTGCATCATCAGATAGGAAAGAACATGTTTGAAGCGTTGGAGAGGATCAACGAACGACCCGAACCATTCCAGTTTTATACTGCTGGCGATCTATGGACCGATGAACATACATCAAAGAAGATGCTCTCGCTCCACCTCAACGAGGCTATCGATGTTTGTTCGCGAAACACGGCGTTCATCAATCGATCTGTAAAATGGATCGCATCTGAGTTCAATATCGGCAGAGGCTTCAACATCGCTGATTTCGGCTGTGGCCCTGGATTGTACGCTGCACCGTTGGCGAAACGCGGAGCGGATGTGACGGGCATCGATTTTTCGGGGGGATCCATTGATTACGCAAAGGGAGTTGCCGCCCGTGAACATTTGAACATCCGCTACGTGAAGCAGGACTACCACGCCTTTGAAACCGAAGAGCGATTCGACCTTGTGTTGATGATCATGTGCGACTTCTGTGCCCTCAGCCCGGCACAACGAAAAGAGATGCTAAGGAAATTCCACAGAATTCTGAAGCCGGGCGGATCAGTCCTTCTGGATGTGTATTCACTGTCGGCGTTTGAACAAAAGGAAGAGGTCGCGATATACGAGGTAAATCTGCTCAACGGATTCTGGTCACCCAACAAGTACTATGGCTTTCTGAATACCTTCAAATACGAAGAAGAAAGGGTTGCACTGGACAAGTACACAATTATCGAGTGGGACCGCACCAGAGAGGTATACAACTGGCTGCAATATTTTGCACCCGAGGATCTTGAGGGGGAGTTCAAAGAGGCGGGCTTTTCCGTTAATGGGCTTTATTCCGATGTCGCAGGAACCGCCTATGATCGAAAATCGAGCGAATTTGCAGTCATCGCCAACAGGGTGTAGATCGGACCAGAACCACCGGCTGCAGCAGGGCGTGAAAAAAAAACGCGCGCCTCTCTGCATGGATTCTTATCACCTCGGCGTCTGGTCACCGCCGAGAAAATTGTGCCTGCACCGGCAGGCGACAGGCGGCGCACCCACGGAGACACACGCCAGGGGAGGCCGGTTTGAAACCCACCGGCTGCACTGGATTCAGGCCGGTGCGCGACCCTCACCTGTGAGCCTGAGCGTTCGACCTGAAGAGGTGGTTCCCATGTCAAGTCAAATAGTAGGGTACTACACATCGTACAAAGAGAAACTCCTGAGCGAATTTGGTATTACGTGTGCCGTAATGCAGGCATCGCTTTTGGCACGCTACGGAAAAGCGCTCACTAAAGCGATAGAGAATGAGGCGCGCCGGAAATATGAGAAACTGGTCCCAGAAATCCCGTACATTGGGGGGCCGCGCGCAAGGGCGCTCAATACGTTTCTCCTTATCTCCGCTCAGGAACTTGCGGTTTATAAGGCACTGGATAAACATGGCAAGTCTGCTGGAGAGGTATGGGAATTATGCCACGAGGCATTGCGGTTGAGACTGGCGGAATTCCCGCGATGGAAGCGATGGCTGATGCGGCGTTTCATGTTCTCCTGCTTTGTGAGGAAGATTATGGTGAGGCGAGTTCACCGAGTGATTTCCGCTTCAAGGATGGGGTGGCAACCCAGATCTCCTCGAAAACGCCTCAAGTGCAGGACGTCATTGAAAGGATACGTAGGAAGGAGGCCGAACTCGGCACTCCGGCTGTCGCTGCCGCTGAGCAACGTGCTTATGCGGCCAAGACAGGGGCACCTGTGACTGCGGGATGGTGGACTGTCACCTGGAGACGATCGCAGATCACAAAAGCGCGAGAGGAGCGCCTGGCTGCATACCTCCGACGTGGCCGATTCGGGGAAGGGGAAGAGATCTCGAGCTGATGCCCGACGAGAATGTGGGTACGAAGGCAGCCGCGGAAAGGTTGAGTGGGGTGTAAGCGCATCAGCTGCTTCAAGGGATGCCGATCACTTCGTGCCCGGCGCCCGTGAGCCGATGCGTTAAGCGGCGGATGGATTGCCGGAGAAGATTGGTATTTTGCCAAATGAAAGAACAAAAAATCGGAAAAGAACGAAGATACGATATCGATTGGCTGCGGGTAATGGCCATACTTGCGGTGTTCTTTTTCCATTGCGCCCAGTTTTTTCGAAGCGGTGCCTGGATTCTAAAAAATGCAGAACACAGCCTCGTGGCCGATGTCTTCAGTGGCTGGCTTGCTTTTTGGGGCATGCCCCTTTTTTTCCTGCTTTCCGGTTCTGGTTCCTGGTATGCGTTGCGATCCATAAGCAGCGGGCAGTATCTCCTGGAGAGAGCCAAACGGCTTCTGGTGCCTTTCTATACCGTAGGCGTATTTCTCCTTCTCCCGATTTCGGCCTATTTTTGGGCGATTCATCATTTGGGATATCCTGGCACCTCGACCTTCTGGGAGATGCTTATACACTATTTTGGCCACTGGGAATTTACACTTGAATCACCGCATGGTCTGATGCCCGTGCCGTTTCACGGTCATTTGTGGTTTCTCCAGTATCTTTTCCTGATTTCGTTGCTGACGCTCCCGCTGATGCATTATCTGCGTTCAGAACGGGGATTTCATCTCATCGACACTCTGGCCAGGTGGTGCCGGCGACGGGCCGGAGTATTCCTTTTCCTGATCCCTGTGCTCCTCGTCCGGATCAGTTTGAAAAGCATCCCTTTTTCGGGATTGTATACCTGGGCCGATTTCCTGGAGTTCGTGGTTTTCTTCATCATCGGCTACATTCTGGCGGCGGATACGCGCTTTGCCCAAAGCATACAGAAACACAGCTGGATCTGTCTGATATCTGGCCTCGTCAGTTTTGCGGTTGTCGTTTACTTTGCTCTTGAATTCGGGTACTTTGGAGGCGGGCCATTCTCTTCGACGTTTGTGCTCTATCAAACCGTGTGGAGCATCGGCCGCTGGAGTTGGATCGTCTTCGTCCTAAACATCGGAGCAAAGTATCTGAACTCCGATAACAGGGTGCTCGCCTGCAGCAGCGAGGCGGTGCTGCCCTTCTACATCTTGCATGAACCAATGATTGTGTGGGTCGGCTGGTTCGTTATCCATTGGAATATAGGTATTCTGCCAAAGTATCTGATTATCGCCGTGGCTTCCTTCGTCCTGATCATGACCCTGTACGAGCTATTCGTCAGACGTTTCAATGCAGTGCGGTTTTTCTTTGGCATGCGACCCAGGAAGAGACGGTTTGCATCGCCGGCCCATCCCCCAGAAGGGACTGCAGCCTGACTGCTAAGTGACCGGCCCGAATTGGCAACGATAAGGTATGCCTGCCGCAACGGCTCATAACGATTGGATCTTGAGAGAGGAGGGTTGGAAAGATGGTGGCTTCCAATGCAGCAGCCGTTGGGACGCAGGACCTGAAAGCGCCGGCCACGGCCATTTTCAAGGCGGGCCTTTCGGCTGTGGACCCGGAACGGTGCGTGCGGCGGCACCTCCGAGTGGACGGCGGGATGCTCCATGCGGGCGACATCGTGCTGGATATGGCCGCGGTGGGCAGGTGCCGCCTCATCGGCTTCGGCAAGGCCTCGGCGGCCATGGCCCGGGCGGCCGAGGCGCTCCTGGGCGACCGCATTGACGACGGGCTCATCATTACCAAATACGGTCATGGCGTGCCCCTTTCGCGGTGCCGCGTCATGGAGGCGGGCCACCCGGTGCCCGACCAGAACGGGCTACGGGCGACTTCGGCCCTGCTCGACATGACTGCCGACGCCGGCCCCGACGACCTCATTCTCTGCATGATCTCCGGCGGCGGATCGGCCCTGACCCCGGCGCCGGCAGCGGGCATCCCCCTGGCCGACAAGCAGGAGACCACCCGGCTGCTTCTGGCCTGCGGCGCGGACATTCATGAGATCAACACCCTTCGCAAGCACCTGTCACGGATCAAGGGGGGGCAGCTCTGCCGACGCGTCGGTGGGGCCCGCATCATCTCCCTGATCCTCTCCGATGTCGTGGGGGACGACCTGGACATCATCGCCTCCGGCGCCACGGCCCCAGACCCCGCCACCTTTGGGGACTGTGCGGAGATCATATCCCGCTACGGCCTGGGGGAGCGGATTCCCGAGACGGTTCGCCGGCACCTGGCTGCGGGCTGCGACGGGCGCATCGATGAGACGCCGAAGCCGGGGGATGCCATGTTCGACCGCGTCGACAACCGCATCGTCGGCAGCATCTCCGATGCCCTGGCGGCGGCGGCGGCCGAGGCTGAACGCCTGGGCTTCGCCCCCCTTGTCCTCACCTCCACCCTCCAGGGGGAGGCCCGGGAGGCGGCCCGGGTGCTCTGCGCCGTGGCCCGGGAGGTCCGGCGCTCCAGCCGCCCGGCGGCGGCGCCCGCGTGCCTCCTCTCCGGCGGCGAGACCACCGTAACCCTCCAGGGCGGGGGGAAGGGGGGGCGGAATATGGAGCTGGCGCTCTCGGCGGCCATCGACCTGGCGGGGCATCCCGGTGTGCTCCTGCTCTCCGCCGGCACGGACGGCACGGACGGGCCCACCGACGCCGCCGGCGCCTTTGCGGACGGCACCACGGTCTCCCGGGCCGCCGCCCGCCAGATGTCAGCCCGCCGTTATCTCGCCGAGAACGATTCCTATGCCTTCTTTCAGCCCTTGGGGGATCTTTTCATCACCGGCCCCACCCGGACCAATGTCATGGATCTGCAGGTGCTCCTGGTCGACGCTATATCCGGACCTTGAGCTTCCGGATGAAAAGGTCGATCAGGATGCCGGCGCCGAAGGCCCACGCCATGTTGGGCACGGCCAGGGCGATCCCCGCGATCAGGAGGGCGACGAAATACTCCTCGTTGGTCTTGAGGCTCCGCAGCAAGGGGCAGAGCTCGAGGCCGGCGAAGACCAGGAGGACCCCCAGGACCGCGTTGGGGATGAGGGCCAGGAGGGTGAGCCCCAGCTCGCCCAGCACCAGGGCGATGACGATGAAGAAGACGCCGATCATCACCGGTGCGCCCCCGGTGCGGGCCCCGAAGCGGTAGTGGGCCGCCAGGCCGCCGGTGCCGTGGCACATGGGCACCGCCCCGAAAAAGCCCGCCGGAAAATTGACGAGGCCCATGGTGAGGGCGAACCGGCCGGCCGTGGCCCGCGCCAGTCGCGGATTTTTGGGAAACAGGTCGGCGCAGGTGTCTGCCGTGCCGACGCAGGCATTCCCGATGGTGAGGGGGATCTGGGGCAGGATCAGCATGATAAAGGCGGTCCAGAAATCCCCGGCCGCGGGAAGGACCGGAGCCATGCCCGTCGGGCCGATGGAGACGGGCCGGCCCCCGAGGCCGCCCAGGGCCAGCCCCGCGACAATGCCCACGGCCAGGGCGGCCAGGGCGGCGGGGAAGCGCCGGTTGTCCAGGAGTACCAGGATCAGTATGAAGACCCCCACCCCGAGGGCGAGATTGACGGGGTATTCGGCAAGCCGTCCCGGGACGCCGGAGATGAAGAGCTCCGGGGAGACGATCAGCCCGATGCCCTTCTTGAGGAAGATCAGCCCGAGGGTGAGCTGGATGCCCCGGACCACCGCCTGGGAGAAGAGTTTGGCGATCCGGTCGACCATTCCGGTGAGGGAGAGCGCCAGCATGATGGCGCCGAAAATGATGCCGGCGGCCCCGATCACCGGCGCCGTGATGGTCGCCGGGTAGGCGATGGCAATGGCGCCCACCGCCTTGAGCGGCTGGACCGCCACCGGGAGCCCATAGTGGAGTCCGGCCATCAGGTAGAAAAGGCCGAAGGCCAGAAATACGGTGGTCGGGCTCAGCCCGTTGATCAATATCATGGCGATGACGATGGGGAGCATCGTCCCCAGGTCTCCGAAGGCCCCGGCCAGCTCAACCCGGTCGAAGCGGAGGTGGTAGGCGGGGTGCCCTGCCTTCTGTGCCGGCCCGCTGCCGGCATCGCCGTTGTTTTCCGGAGCGGATGCTTCTTCTGGAACCCTTCTGGCCATGGCGGTCTTTCCTCTCGATGCGAAATATCGTCGCCTCCTGTCGTCGCCTTCGGATGGATCCATGATTTTATACATGATGGAAAGGACTTGCGGCAAGGCTTTTAAGCGGCGCATCCGTTCGCCGGGCGCCCCATCCGGGAATCGTAG
This sequence comes from uncultured Desulfococcus sp., assembly GCA_913060435.1. Taxonomy (GTDB): domain Bacteria; phylum Desulfobacterota; class Desulfobacteria; order Desulfobacterales; family Desulfococcaceae; genus Desulfococcus. The sequence goes on along the minus strand of CAJXSB010000003.1, from coordinate 18,586 downwards.
ATCTCCCGATAGACGGTGCTTGTTCCCGTCCGCTGCCTTTGGGCGCCCTGGGCTTCGAAATCCGCGCTTCGGTAGGTTCGGGGCCATGGCGGCCGTCGGCGGTCGAGGTGCGGGGAGGGATTTCGGAAGGGCCTTCCGCGGCGTTCGGCGGCGCTTCCTGCCGGCTGCCGCAGAAGGCAAAGATCGTCATTGCCGGGAGTGATCACCGGCGTTTGCTTGGAGAGTGTTGGATCGTCAGGCACCCAGGCCTGATTGTTGCGAAGGTATTATTTCGAGGCGACGTTCGCTACTTTGGCAATGAGCTTGTCGGCGTTTTCATTCTGGACGCTGTGCTGGACGACGATGTCCACCGTCCGGGTCGGTTTGCCGTAGTAGGCGCTGTTGAGAGAGTCCCGGGTTTTGATCACCGCCCCCTCGAGGTTGACGCCGCCATAGACGCCCTTGGCCCGTGAGAAAGCAATGACGTCGGCCGTCTGGGCCTTGGCACCAGCCCCCACCGGGCCGACGGCGACACTCACGTCGCCGCCGAGCTTGAAGGAGCTCGACAGCATGGAGTCCATTCCCTTTTGGGTCATGATCATCAGGATCACCTCGGATTTTTCGACCCCTGCGGCAAAGCCGAAGGTCGCCGAACCCATGGTGAAGAAGGCAGGATAGCTCCATTTTCCCGTTTTTTCATCCTTGCCCAGAAGGGTGCCGGTGCCCCCCGACCCTCCAAAGACGAAACCGGCCTTCAGGAGGCTGGGCACCACGAGAATTCCCTTGGCGTTCTTGACATTGTCCCTAAACCAGCCCATGTCGGGATCGGCCGAAAAATTGTTGACGGTGGTGACGGCGCTGTCGACCACCTCCTGGGCTTTTGCCGCATCCTCGCTGGACGCCGCAGCCGGGGATGCCGCGAAAACCACCGCTACCGTGATGAGTGCGGCCGTAACAACCACCATAGACCTGTGATGTTGGAGCCATGACTGTTTCACCATGTTTTGGACCTCCTTCAATTTGAAATTGGTTGGATGAGATGATTAATGAATAAATCTACGTTAGAAAGATTCGAATCGGATTGGAATTGTCAACTATTAAGGGAAATTTCTTTTAAAATGGGATCACTCTTCCGGTGGGGCCTGGAGCACCGTCGATATTTTTTCCAGAAGATCGGCATTGGTGAAGGGCTTGGTGATGTAGGCGTCGGCGCCGAGGTTGAGCCCCCTGGCGATGTCCACATCGCGGCTTTTTGCGCTCAGGTAGATGACCTTGATGTCGTCCCAGGCCGATTTTTCGCGGATCATCTGAAAAATTTCGTAGCCGTCCAGATCCGGCAGCATGATATCCAGGAGGATCAGATGGGGCTTGGCGCGATCGATGCTTTCCAGGGCATCCCTCCCGCTCTGGGCCACTTCCACCTCAAATTGATTCTTCTCGAGCAGGAACTTCAGGGGCACGAGAATACTCAACTCGTCGTCCACAATCAATATTCGTTTGGGGGGCATCCACCTGTCTCCATAATGGGGTCGTCTTCACAGCCGTATGCGCGCATTCATTGCGAATCGCGGGGAAATTGACGCAACGCTTCATTTGCACTATGCTGCGTCAAAAAGAAAGCTCTTTTTTCAGAAAATAACAGAAAATGGGCCTGGATACAATTGCAGACCTGCAGAGGATCCCCCGGCGGTCTTTCGCCGAACCATCCAGCCCGCTGCCCCCAGGGAGGCTGCCATGACGAAAGATGCCGTCCGCGGAAGAAGACTCATCGCGTTGTTTCTGCTCGGATATGTGATGCTTAACAACCCCTTGCTCTCTCTTTTCAACCTGCCGACGCTCGTCTTGGGAATCCCCCTTCTCTTTGGGTATATCTTCGGGGTCTGGCTGGCATTGATTCTCCTGATTCTGCTGATTTTTCGCACCGGTTCCCCATTATCCTAACCTGTTGATCTCCCGGGGCGCCGGTGTGAAGCGATCGGTGCGGCCGGGGCCAAGGGCTTACCCGAGGGTTTACTTATGATCACCACGGAGACCGTCATCCTCGCCGCATTATGCTATATCGGCGTCCTGTTTGCCGTCGCATACATCGGCGATAAGCGTGCCGATGCCGGGCGAAGCATTATCAACCGGCCCAGTGTCTATGCGCTCTCCCTGGCAGTCTACTGCACGGCCTGGACTTTTTACGGCAGCGTCGGACGGGCGGTACGGTCGGGCCCCGGATTTCTCGCCATCTATATCGGCCCGACCCTGATGGCCATCCTGGGCTGGGTCGTGGTGCGCAAGATCCTGCGCATCAGCCGCATCCACCGGATCACCTCCATTGCCGATTTCATCGCCTCCCGCTACGGCAAGAGCGTGGCACTGGGGGGGGTGGTGACCGGTATCGCCGTATTTGGCATCGTTCCCTACATCTCCCTGCAGCTCAAGGCGGTTTCGGCCAGCTTCCTGCTGCTGGCCCACTACCCGGAAAGCATCGAGGCCCTGCACTTCGGCAACCTTTCCGTTTTTGGGGACACCACTTTTTACGTGGCCGTCATTCTGGCCGTATTCGCCGTCCTGTTCGGGACCAGAAAGCCCGAGGTGACGGAGCGGCATGAAGGCCTGGTCGCTGCCATCGCGCTGGAATCGGTGGTCAAGCTGGCGGCCTTCGGTGCCATCGGCATTTTCGTGACTTACGGCCTTTACGGCGGCTTTGCCGACCTCTTCAACCATATGAGCCGGAACACCGAGCTGGCGCGCCTCTTGACCTTCGAGGGGCCTGGAGGCGCCCCGCCGGACTGGGGTGTCCAGATCGTCCTCAGCATGCTTGCCGTGGTCCTGCTGCCGAGGCAGTTCCAGATGACGGTTGTTGAAAACATCGATGAGGCGCACCTTCGAAAGGCGATGTGGCTTTTTCCCCTCTACCTTCTGGCCATCAACTTCTTCGTGCTGCCGGTGGCGGTGGCCGGCATTCTCCAGTTCGGGGCCACGGCCGTCGACCCCGACACCTTCGTGCTCCGCCTCCCCCTGGCCCATGGTCGGAATGCCCTGGCCCTGCTGGTCTTTATCGGCGGGATGTCGGCGGCGACGGGGATGGTCGTCGTCGAGACCATTGCCCTGTCGACCATGATCAGCAACAATCTGGTGATGCCCATCCTGCTCCACATCCGTCCCCTGCGGGTTGATCGGCACAGCGACCTGGGCGCCTGGCTGGTGGCCGTTCGCCACGGAGCGATCGTGGCCGTGATTCTGCTTGGGTATGTCTATTTTCGCCAGACCGCAGAATACTACCCGCTGGTGGCCATCGGACTGGTGTCGTTTGCGGCTGTGGCACAATTCGCGCCGGTGCTCTTTGGGGGCATCTTCTGGAAGGGCGGCACCCGTGCGGGAGCCCTTTCCGGGTTGTGCGCCGGGTTTCTGGTCTGGCTCTATACCCTGGTGCTGCCCACCATGACCGATGCCGGCCTGATGCCGCTCAGCTTCATCCAGGAGGGCCCGTGGGGCGTCGGCTGGCTGCGGCCCTTTCGTCTTTTCGGCCTCGCCGGGTTTGACAGCATCTCCCACGGGGTTTTCTGGAGCCTGCTGGCCAACACCGGGGCCTATATCGGGGTTTCGCTGTTCACCCGGCAGTCGCCCCTGGAGCAGACTCAGGCCGCCATGTTCGTGAATGTGTTCCATCTTTCCGGAGAAGCCGGGGAATCGACCGTCTGGCGGGGGACTGCGCTGGTGCCGGACCTGACATCCCTGCTGGAGCGTTTTCTGGGCGAGGAGCGCACCCGCGAGATCCTCGACCACTATATGGGAGATCGTGATGCGGGGTGGGGGGAATCCCTGAACGCCGACCCGGATTTTGTCACCCACGTCGAAACGATGCTGGCCGGTGTTATTGGGTCGGCCTCGGCCCGCGTCATGGTGTCGTCGGTGGTAACGGACGAGACCTTCGGCATCCAGGAGGTGATGGATATCGTGGATGAGACCCGCCAGGTGATCAACTACAGCCACGAGCTGGAGAAGGTCACCGCCGATCTCAAGGAAGCCAACGAGCGCCTCCAGGAGCTGGACCGGCTCAAGGATGAATTCATCTCCACCGTCACCCATGAGCTGCGTACGCCTCTCACCGCCATACAGAGCATTGCCGAGATCCTGAGGGACTACCCCGACACCGGCAAGGAGGAGAAAAGCGAATTCCTGGCGGTCATGATCACGGAGACCCAGCGGCTCTCCAGGCTGATCAACCAGGTGCTCGATTTTCAGAAGATCGAGGCGGGCCGGATGGCCTGGCAGCTCACCTCCCTGGACCTCTGCAGCGTGATCCGCGGCGCCATTGACGCCACGCACCAGCTGGTCGCGGGGAAAGAGATCTCTCTAACCCGGGAGCTGCCGGAGGCGGTTCCAGCCATCACCGGTGACCGGGATCAGCTGATGCAGATGATGATCAACCTGATCTCCAATGCCGTCAAATTCTGCGCACCCGGCACCGGCGAGATTCACATTGCCCTGGCACATCAAAACGATGCGCTGGTGCTCAGCGTCCGGGACAACGGCATCGGCATCAGCGAAGCGGAACAGCAGGCGATTTTCGAACCGTTTACCCAGATCTCCGCAGCGAGTCGGGGACGACCCCAGGGCAGCGGTCTCGGTCTGGCTATCACCAAGCGGATCGTTGCCTTCCACGGCGGTGGCATCTCGGTATGGAGCGCTCCGAACGATGGGGCCACATTTACCGTCGTCCTTCCCGTAATGTTCAAGGGCGGAGAGGAGGGAGGGGGCGAAGCACGGTCCAAGGCGGCATCCCGTTAGCCTCTCCCAAGCGGACTATTCACGGCTGTCCATCGATCACCGCAGCGGAGACAGCGCTTGCCGTATCATCGTTACCGGTGAAAAACGGATGGTGCCCTTTGCGCAATGCTGAAGGTAAATACTCCCCGAGCCTATCCCGATCCCATGCCTCGACTGTGACTGCGCATCCCAAAAAAAACGGCAGGGCTGTTGGGCCCTGCCTTGAGGCAGCATGCGTGGACTATCACTGTTTTTGGGATCTGAACAGCGTCGGTATGCACGCTGCCATAGCTTCCATTATCCTGCAACATCGATCCCCATATTGCAGCCCAGGTGGGGATCCTTGTTCTCGCATTCGTGGTTGTAGCTGCGGGTGTCCTGATGACCTTTTTCTCTTTCCTCATCGGTCTCGATATAATCCTGAATTTTATTCTCTGCCATGATGCACCTCTTTCATTGCTTTGGATCTTTCATTTGCATTTTACAGATGAATATTGCCGCGGATCCGCACCTTTTCAATACGGGTTTACCGCGGTCCTAATGATGGGGGATTACTATTGGTTTGAGGTGCTCGAACCGCTGACTTTGAAATTGACATCAACACCACATTGTGGCATGTATGCATCCTGGGAAAAGGATATCTTTTGATTATTATCTCTAAAAATATCGCCCGAACCATCGTGGTGCTCCTCATCTGCGGGGTGGCGGCCGCCGATGTGTCGGGGGCAATGCCATGCTGCTGCGATGGGGCGCCGGGTGGCTCTGCCTGGACCCTCCACGGGGGAGAAGATGCCTGCAGCGCCCATGGTCCGCCGACGGCGATCTCCTGTTGCGCCAATCCGGCAGCGACGGCCCCGGATGGTGATGCAGGAGCGTCCTGCTGCGGTAGCGATCCGTGCGAAGCGGTGGTTTCCGATGAATATCTTGGGGTGTCTTTCCCGCTGTCTGCGATGAGTATAGTACGGCAGTGCATGGAACCCGCCCCTGTCGACAGGCCTTCTGCTCCCTTCGCGCCGGACCTCCGTCCCCCAAATTCCGCCACCATACCCCTCTATCTTCTGAAAACCGCCATCCTCTGTTGAGTTCGTTGCCGAGCGGCATTTCGCCTCCATGAGGCGGCTGCCGAAGGCTTTCCTAAATCGAACATACGTTTTTTGAGCTCGCTGGAACAGCGGTGCAATGTTGTCGCTTCAGGCCCGCGTATTTCTGTCCAATGAATTTCGTTTTCATTTATGAATGATATATCTCAAATTTCAGGTTTTGTTCACTCCATGGATGTCGGTGTTTTCCGGAGCCGGAGGACACCGGTTTACGAGACCCGATTTGGGTTCTGACTAGAAGGAATACTCCCATGTATAGGCATATCGTGATACTGGTATCGGCAGGCATCCTCATGGCCGCCTGTTCCGATAAACAATACGGCGCCGGGGCGGACAGCAGCGCCGCAGCCGTCACCGTCAAGGACGTCTACCTCGACCGCTCCCTCCACGATGGGCTGGTGACCCTCGAGGGGACCATCATCGGCCAGTGCGGGTCGCCCGACAAATGCTGGTTCTTCATGCAGGACGGCACCGGTCGCATCTTCGTCAACCTGAAGCCCGCCAACTTTTCCATCCCCGCCGCCATGGGGAAGACGGTCCGGGTAACGGGCGTGGTCCAGGGCGCCAAAGACGGCTACCAGCTCATCGCCCAGGGAGTCGAGGTGCGCTGATGGCCTTTATTCGACTCGCATTCAACAACCTCCTGCGGCACCGGCTCCGAAGCCTCCTTACCCTGGTGGGAATCGCGGCTTCGGTGACGGTGCTCTTCTCCATCCTCTCCTTCAACCGGGGCTTCGAGCGGGGGCTTGCAGATGAGATCCGCCGGACCGGCATCCATTTCATGGTCGTGCCGGCCGGCTGCCCCCACGAGGTGGCCTCGCTGGTTCTCCATGGCGCCGTAACCCCCAAATTCATTGACACCGCCGTCGTCGAACGGATCCGGGGCGCCGCGGACGTCGACCTGGTCTCGCCCATGCTGATCACCCAGGTGCCCAACGTCGAACGGGACCGGCTCGATATGGTCTACGGCCTCGAGATGTCCCACGTCCCCGAGATCAAGGCCGGATGGCGGGTCGAGGGCCGGATACCCGGAGACGGGGCGGGGCTCCTTCTGGGCGCCGAAGTGGCGGCTCACGACGGTCTCGCGATCGGGGACCGGATCCGCTATGGGGAGCGGGAATTCACCGTGTCGGGAATCATCGGGAAGACCGGGAGCCAGGACGACGCCTTTGTCTACATGCCCGTTGCGGCCCTCCAGGAAATCCTCAAAAAACGGGGTGGGCTGACGGCGGCCGGCGTCAAGGTCGCCCGGCCGGAGCGTCTCGAGGAGATCACCGCCGAACTCTCCGCGACGGTGCCCGGCATCCAGATCGTGACCATGAACGAGGTCATGCGGAGCCTGGCGACCCTCGCCAACTCCGCCAAGGTGCTGAGCCTCTCCATCGCGGTCATCGCCATCCTCATCAGCGCCGTCGGCGTGATGAATTCGATCCTCATGGCCATCTTCGAGCGGACCCGTGAGATCGGCATGATGCGGGCTGTCGGCGCCTCCCGGGCGGACATATTCAGGATCATCCTCCAGGAGACGGTGCTGCTCACCGCGGCGGGCGGGGTCTGCGGCATCCTGCTGTCGACTTTGGGGGCAGGCGTGATCGAGGGCTTTGTCAGGGAAGTGATGCCCTACGTCCCCTCCGGGAGGATGATCCACTTCGATCCGATGCTGGCCGCAGGATGCGTCGCATTCACGCTGGTCGTTGGTATGGCGGCCGGCGGCTATCCGTCGTGGAAGGCCTCCAACATCAACCCTATTGAGGCGATAAAAGGATGATTCAACTTAAAAATATCACCAAGGACTATACGAGAGGGGCGGAAAAGGTCCATGCCCTGGGCGGCGTCGACCTCTCCATCGACCGGGGGGAGTTCATCTCCATCGTCGGGCCGTCGGGCTCGGGCAAGACCACCCTGCTCCATATTCTGGGCTGCCTTGACCGACCCACGGGCGGCACGATGACCATCGACGGTCAGACGGTGGGCGATCTGCCCGAATCGGCGCTGGTGCGGCTCCGGCGAAAAAAAATCGGTTTTGTGTTTCAGCAGTTTCACCTCATTCCCGGCCTGAGCGTCTTTGACAACATCTCGCTTCCCCTGCTGTTCAGCCGAAACGGAAACGGGAAGGGCGAAAACCGGGACAGGATCATGTCCCTTATCGGGATGGTGGGCCTGGAGCGCCGGGCCCGCCACCATCCGAACCAGCTGAGCGGGGGGGAGATGCAGCGGGTGGCCGTGGCCAGGGCCATGGTGAACGATCCGGAGATCATCTTTGCGGACGAGCCCACGGGCAACCTCGATACCGCCAACAGCGAGAAGATCTTCCGGCTCCTGGAATCCCTCCATACAAAAGGGCTCTCCATCGTCATGGTGACCCACAACCCGGACCTGGCCGGACGCGCCGGCAGGATCGTCACCTTGAGGGACGGGAGAATCGTATCGCCGCCAGCGGGGCGACAATATCTTGAAATGGGTGGCGGTCTACCCCTGGATCATGATATGAAAAAGGCTGATATCGAGAGGCATCTTTCCAGCTAAAAAACGCCTGGCGGTCCCCGTCCGGCGGAGGGGGGCGCATGGCGTTCAAGCTGACCCGAATGATCCGGGAAATTCTCAAAGCACTGGCCTTCAGCGTCGCCGGCTCCCTGGTGGCGCTCATCATCGTCTTTATCGTTCTCATGGAACAGCGGCCGGACCTGGATGTCTGGCACACGGTCGATCTTGACGAAGAGTATACGGCATCGGGCGATATAAAGACCTTTGCCGGTTACCTGGCGCTGGAAGACCGGCTGTTCAAGCAGCTGGACGAAATGGTCTACGCAAAGACCCCGCCCGAAGAGCGGCGCCTTATCAACCGCTACAACCGGGGCAGCCTCGCGGATCCCGAGCGGTGGTCGCCCAACTGGAACCGAAGCTTCGAGCTCCCGGCGACGTCTCCAAAGGCCGGCGTGCTGCTCCTGCACGGCATGTCCGATTCCCCCTACAGTCTGCGCCACCTGGGGCAGCGGCTCAACAAGGCCGGCGCCCACGTGGTGGGGCTCCGGGTGCCGGGGCACGGCACGGCGCCATCGGGGCTGGTGACGGTCACCTGGAAGGACATGGCTTCCGCCGTTCGCCTGGCCATGCATCACCTGGCGGTGCAGGTCGATGATCGGCCGCTTTACATCGTCGGCTATTCCAATGGCGCTGCACTGGCCGTTGAATATGCGATTTCGACGATACTGGAAGGCGACACGCTGCCCAGGACGCAAAAGCTGGTGCTGCTCTCCCCGGCCATCGGGGTGACCTCGGTGGCGGCGCTCGCCGTCTGGCAGGCCCGGCTCGGCCATCTGCTGGGCCTGGATAAACTGGCCTGGAACGCCATCCTGCCCGAGTACGATCCCTACAAGTACGGCTCGTTCGCGGTGAATGCCGGCGATGTCGTCTACCGCCTGACCACACGCATTCAAAGGGGGCTGGATTCGCTCAAAAAGGCCGGCACGCTCGAACGTTTTCCGCCGGTGATCGCTTTTTCTTCGGTCGTCGACGCCACGGTGTCAATCCCTGCCCTGGTTCAGGGCCTGTTCGAAAGGCTTCCCCCGGGGGATCATGAGCTGGTGCTGTTTGACATCAACCGCGTGGCGGAGATTGGACCGATTCTCGGGTCAGACCCGGCTGCCATGATCCAGATACTGGAGAACGATGCGAACCGCCGCTTTACCTTCAGCCTGGTCACCAACGAAAATGACCGAAGCCTCCGCATCATCGAGCGGCAGTATTACCCCGAGTCAAGTGAGCCTGCCGCTGTGCAACTCGGTCTCGCCTGGCCCCTTGGCATCTATTCCCTCTCCCACGTCGCCGTGCCGTTTCCCCCGGAAGACCCCGTTTACGGCGGTGGTCAGGCGGAAAAGAGCCCGGGCATCGCGTTGGGAGGCATCGCGCTTCGGGGGGAACGCGGTGTGCTGCAGATCCCAGCCGCCGACATGCTGCGGCTGCGCTGGAATCCGTTCATCACCCATGTGGACGAGAGAATTTTCGGATTTCTGGGGCTGGATGGGTCGTAGGATGCGTCAGAAGATGTTTCAGGGCTTCAGTTGATTCGGGGCATGGTTCAAGGGGTATCCAAAATGAAGGTTTTATATCGTTGTGCTTCTGGAGAACATCTCTGTTTCAGGAGAGCCGCGTGACAGACCGCAAGATCGACATTCACATCTTAGCTACCAAGCTGAACCGGCCGGCGATCGATCGCCGTTGGATGGCGCGGCCGCGGCTCATCTCTTCGCTGGATAGATCCCCGGACAAACGCGTCACGCTGATCTCGGCTCCGGCCGGATATGGCAAGACGACGCTGGTGGTGCAGTGGCTCGATCAGATTACCGCAACGCCGATCTGGCTTTCCCTGGATCAATACGACAATGAGCCGGATCGTTTCATCCGATATATTATTGCGGGCGTCCGCCGTCATTTTCCCGAATTCGGCATCCGCACTGAATCTCTGCTCGCCTCTCCGACACTGCCGCCGCCGAATTATCTGGCCGATACGCTGGTTTCCGATCTTGTGGCGCTGAAAAAACCATTGGTGATCGCAATAGACGACTTTCATACGACTGCATCGGAACCAGTGCAGGCTGTTCTTGCCCGAATGATTCAATACCTTCCGGATAACGTTCACCTGGTCATCGCAACACGCGTGGATCCGCCGCTGCCGCTGGCACAGTGGCGCGTCAGGAAGTGGCTTGCCGAGATTCGTGTCGCGGTTTTGCGTTTTTTCCCGGAAGAGGCGCGCGCCTATTTCGGATTCGCTCTCGCAGGGCAACTGTCCGATGATGCCATTGAGCGGATTGTCACTCGAACGGAGGGCTGGGTGGCCGGCCTTCAACTGGCGAGGCTCTCTTTGGCTGATACTGATGATCCGGAAGCATTGGCCAGGCGTTTTTCCGGCAATGACCGGATGGTTGTGGAATTTTTTATGGACGAGGTTATTTCCAGGCAGCCGGATGAGATCAAGCATTTTTTTACCGCAACGTCCATGCTGGATCGCTTCTGCACATCGCTTTGCGATTATCTGCTGGCCGATGAGGGTTGCACTCGGGACAGTCGCCGGCTGATCAATTTACTTGAAAAGGAAAACCTGTTTCTCGTTCCACTCGACAGGGATGGTGCCTGGTATCGATACCACCATCTGTTTCAAGAATTGCTGAGCTGCCGGATGAAAGCGGCCCTGCCCTAGTGCCGACAAGCCCAGTACCACCGCCGCGCCGGGCAGTGGTACGCCGGTCGTGGATACAACGAGGACGCGCTCAGGCAGCTGATCGCCGCCGGAGATTTGGATGCAGCAGCTGCGCTGGTCGGGGCAAACATGCATGGCCTCATCGACCAGGATAATTCTCGCCGCATTCTGGGCCGGTGGCTGGAAATGTTTCCTGAGGGGGCCGAAAAAAAACAACCGACGCTTCTGGTGGCATATACATATCAAAAAATGTTCAGTGCTGACAGCTTCGTCTACAATTTCTTTGGCGGTTTCCAGTGGAACATCTTCAACTACGGACGGCTCAAAAACAACGTTCGGCTGCAGGACGCGGCTTTCCAGCAGCTCCTGGAGGACTACCGCCAGACCATGCTGCAGGCCCAGGCGGAGGTGGAGAACGCCATCGTGGCCTATCTGCAATCCCATCATCAGCTCAAGGCCCTTCAATCGGCTGCATCCGCCGCCCAGCGTGCGGCTGATGTGTCGTCGGCCCAGTACGAGGATGGCCTGGTGGACTTCAACACCGTCATCAGCACCCTGAGAGCCCTGGCCAGCCAGCAGGATCAGCTGGCTGCGATTCAGGGCACGGTGGCCACCAATCTCGTGGCGGTCTATAGGGCCCTTGGCGGCGGCTGGGAGATCCGGCAGGGGAAAAAACCCGTCGATCTGATTCCGGACGACACCCGGGAGGAGATGCTCGAGCGCGGCAGTTACTGGAAACGGACCTTCGAAAAGGAGTGATATTGCGATCATTGATTACTTTTATCGGCAGGGTCATCGGACCTTCCAGAATCATGATCAGGAACGAGGAGATACTGTCATGCTTTCGATGGTCACCTTCACAACGCTGGGATACGGTGATATCGTTCTCCATGAATGCTGGCGGCTCCTCGCCTCTTCACCAGCGAAAAGCTGTTCATGGGCTGGTTCGGCCCCCGGGGGCTGGTCAGCATCGTGTTCGCCGTGATCGTGCTCAACAAGCATCTGCCCGGCGGCGGCACCATTACGATAACCGCGGTCTGCACCATCGTGATGAGCATCGTTGCCCACGGACTCAGCGCGAATCCTCTAGTGGCGGCGCTCGCGACGAAGCTTAAGCGGCCATGATGAAAAATTTCGGCGCTCGATAGGGCCAAAGCAAATTGAACGAGTGGTGCCTATAGATTTTTCTGTTCGTGGTGTTCTTGAAGTCGACCCGACAGATATTTATGGATGATGCTTGACACCAGTGTTTGGTACGGCATTCCTTCTTCCATAGCCTTTAGTTTGAGACGTCTCAGATCGTTTGGCGATATGCGTATGTTCATCCTCTCGCTTTTTTTTAACGTTGCTTCGGCCGCCTCTTTTGCCTTTTTGATCTCTTCTTCCAGGTTATCAACTGAAACCCACCCCTCGGTCTCAATGGATTTCATCAATTCCAGTTCTTCCTTGTCATGAAATTTCATTTTTGGTCCTTTTTGATGTATAACTTGGTATATTTTCGGCTTGGAAAAATTGTTTTAAGAAAAATAACATCATCATTTTCAACATATGGCACCATGTAGGCGTACCCTTCGATTTCTATGACATAAATACACTGGTTTCCATGTTTTGCCGGGTTTGGGTGCCTGATAACGTCGAGCAGCTTTCCGTTTTCAACACTGAGAACGACCTGCTCAAATGATATATCCCGTTCTTTTTTGAGCCATTTATTTTTTTCTTCACTCCAGTCGAATGGTTTCATGGCATAAAAGTAGATGGATGTGTGCCTTTTGTCAATACATCAGGTGCTGTTGGGGCTCCATCAGGAAATTCTTTCTTCAATTTCCGGGGAAACTTTACTTGGATTCTGTAGAGGTACGCTCTGAATGTTTTATATACGGTAATGATAAAGGAGAATAAAAATATGAGCGAAGGCCCCATTGCAGCTACCATGTTTCTGATCCTGAACGCTCTTATCCAGATCGGGCTCATCGTGAGGGTTCTGCTGCGCCCCCATCGGGAGCCTGCGTCTCGAATTGCGTGGATCGTGGTCATTGTCACCGTCCCGGTGCTGGGTATCGTCGCATACCTCCTTTTGGGTGAAACCAACATCGGCCGGCGCCGGGGTGGGACGCTCCTGTTCGTCGGCGACTGGATGGCGGAGACGGGTGAAGCCATTGGTGATCTTCTGACGCATCCGCTGCCGCCGTCCCAGACCGGTCTGCCGGCCCAGGTTGTCGGGACCGGGCCGACCATACGCCACTCGGCCATGCCCGAGATGTTCGAGTTGCTCATGTACACCGCCCGCTGCGAGCTAGTCAGATACTGGGCACTGTTTTGACCCATGGCAGTCCGGCCTTTGACGCACCGGATGTGTTTATCTGCGCAGTCGCCGAGGCTGTTTCATGCGTTCAGGATGAGGCCCGCACCAAGGGATCGGCAGGAAAAATCAACCTGCCCCTGATCTGCAAGGTGGGCCTCAAAGAGAAATCCATCGTGAGCCTCAGAGGAAGCGGAGAAAAGCGAATCTCGAAAACCCAAATCAGCAATGACACAGGAGACCATGATGAAACCATTGTTCCGGTTATCAAAAATCTGTATCATTGGCATGGTCAAGACCCTGGTGGGCTGCAGCCGATTTACGGCCGTGGATCAACCGATCCAGCACTGGAGCAGGGATCAGGGGCAGCACCGGATTTCACAGGCAATGGCCGGGCGCTCCAGTGACCTCCTGGTGATGGTGGCCTTCTCCGGGGGGGGCACCCGGGCCGCCGCCTTTGCCTACGGCGCCCTCAAGGAGCTTGCGGAGACCGAGGTGACGACCGAGGCCGGTCGAACGCTGTTGCTGCATGAAATTGATCTTCTTTCATCGGTGTCGGGCGGCAGCTTCACGTCGGCCTATTACGGGCTCCACGGGGACCGGATCTTCGACGATTTCGAGGAGCGCTTCCTCCGGAAGAATGTGCAGGGCGTGCTGCTCGGACGCTGGCTCAACCCGTTCTACTGGGTCAAGCGGATGAGCCCGGCCTACAGCAAGACCGATCTCGTGGCGGAGTATTACGACACGCATATTTTTGACCATGCGACGTTCGGAGATTTTACCCGGTCAAAGGCGCCAATGATCATCATCAATTCAACGGACCTCGCCGCCGGAAGCCGGTTCCCGTTTACCCAGCCCATGTTCGACCTGATCTGCGCGGACCTCGATTCGTACCCGGTGTCCCGGGCTGTGGCGGCGTCGTCGGCCGTGCCGGTGCTCTTCTCTCCGATCACGCTGAAGAATTATGCCGGCCAATGCGGATTCGAACCCCCCGCCTGGCTGGCGGAAGCCGCCAGGGATGAGGGGTTGACCTCCCGAAAGATGGAGGGGCGAACTCTCGAGGCCTACCTCGACCGGCAAAAGACGCCGTGGTTTCACTTGGTGGACGGCGGCATCTCCGACAATCTCGGGTTGAGGTCGTTTTATGACATCGTCAGCCTGGTGGGTGATCCGAAAAGCGCTTTTTCAGCCCTCATGCATCCCGTGCCCCGCCGCATTCTGATCATATCGGTGAATGCCCATGCTAAAGGCAGGACAGAGTGGGCGTTGAAGCGATATTCGCCATCCCTGACCGAACTCCTTGGAAGTGTATCCTCCAACCAGATCAGCCGATACAGTACCGACACCATCGATATCGTGCGCTATGCCTACACCCAGTGGGCGTCCCAGCTCTCAACGCCCGAGAGGCCGGTGACGTTCCATTTTGTGGATGTCAGCTTCGATGCTGTCCGGGATAATGAGGAGCGCGAATTCCTCAACACCATCGGCACCAACTTCAACCTAAGCGACAAGGAGGTCGATCATCTCATTTCCGCGGCCCGGAGGTCGCTGCGCGAGTCACCTGCAATGAAGGCGTTTCTTGGCCGGGATGCCTCGGAGTAGTTCGCGCTCGCCCTGGAGCACCTGGATGGTCACAGCCGTCTGGTTGTCCTCCGCCGTTTTTTTGTGCGGATCCCGGCTGCGGCAAGGCCTTTGACTCGAGGCGCGCCGTTTGATATATTATGTAATAAGGACAGACCTTTTGATAGGTTCGTGACCATGAACTGGACGTCTCCCGAGACCATCGTGGCCGAACCCGAGGATGTCCGGGGCGTCATCCGCGGGTTCGGCGAGGTCCGGACGCGGGATGTCGTCGCCCTTTCGCCGGAGGTCGCGGGCCGGGCGGTCCGGCTGGGGGAGATCGCCCTCCGGGCCGAGCGGGGGGTCCTCCATATCACGGCCGCCGACATGCTGCGGCTCCGCTTGAACCCTTTCTATTCCTTCATAGAAGCGGAGGTCCTTCGGTTTACGGACCTGTCGTGGCCGTAAGGGCATCTGTTTCGTACAGGGGTTGAGGCTGCAGTTCCGCACCCTGGTGATCACTGGTTTGAGAAAGGAGCGTTTATGGCCTTCCTGCATCGACGCCGCCTGTCATTACAGCGATTATCGCCGTTCATCATTATTCTGGCGGTGGCCGTCGCTTTTTCGGCCGGCTGCCAGCAGCTCACCCTGCAGAGCGATTTCATGGAGATTCTCCGGCAGCGTCCAGACGCGGAATTCCGGCTGGGTCCTCGCGAGCTCAGGGCCTATCTGAATGATATCTCAGACGCCTTCGAAGGCATGATCGAAGACGGCGCTGACGATATCATCACCCAGGCCGATGACCCGGACATCCAGCGGCAGGCGCTCCTCTGGAAAGCCAACGCCATTCCCATGGTTCATGAAGCCCTGTTCCACTCGGATCCGCTGGTGGCGATCGTCGACACCAAGGCCTTTGTCCTGCAGATGATCCAGTATTTCGAAAGCGGACCCGGGAAAACCGCCTTCGGCCCATGGCACGTGACGGCCCTCGCGGTCTGCCGGGAAATGAACGGGATTCTCGTGGAGATCGGCGAACGGCTCGTCGGGGAGGAGCGAAACCGTGAATTTCTGGAAGACCTGATGGTCTGGGTCCGGAAGAATCCCATCACGAGCCCCACTTTCTACCGGCCGTCCCTCTCGGCTGAAATGGCGTCCATCATCGGCGAAAAGAGCGTCGATGCCTTCAAGGCCATGGGCAGCCTGGCCATTGGCATGGAAGACATCGCCGCCCGCATGAACGTCTATGCCCGGCACCTGCCCAAGCAGGCCCGGTGGCAGGCGGAGCTGCTGATTTCGGACGAGCTGCCGCCGGAGAGCGCCCGCATCGTTCTCGGCGATCTGATGGTGCTGACCGATGCGGCCAGAAGGGCGGCGGATGTCGTGGAAGCCGGCCCGGACGTCATCGCCGCCGAGCGGGAGATTGTCCTGAACAGGATCGAAGCGGAGCGATCTCATGTCCTCGGCGCCCTCTCGGCGGAGCATGTCCTGGCCCGAACTTGGCTGGGCGGTGAGCGGGAGATCGTGCTGGCGGCTGTGTCGGAACAGGTGCAGCGGGTGGAAAAAAACCTCAACGAGATGATCGCCCGGGAGCGCGCCGCCGTCCTGTCCGAGGCCGAGGCCATGCGGGAGCGGCTCATCATCGATGCTGTCGAACATACCGAGGCGATGGTCGACCGTCTGCTGATCAAGGTCGGCCTCATGGGCCTGGCGGGGTTGCTGTGCATTTTTGGAATGTTGTGGCTCCTCAGAAGAAAGGCGTGATTGAACGCTGGTGAGAAAACCCTTGAACATTGCCTGCGCACCAACAATCCTATACGGCAGGCATCACCCCGGGGATGTGGGTAAACAGTCCACTCGAATCCTGAAAATGGTCGCCTTGGTACAATATCATTCTCAGCTTGCAGGTTTCATCCGCCGGCAACCACCGCCATCCATCGCGTGAACGAAATCGAAAGTCGAGCAATGAATGTTGCTGTTACGGCGGCGGCTGCCGTCAGCGGTGAAACCGTGAAAAGGATTCGTCGAGGGCCTGCTGTATGGCGATGATGGCGCTGCCGATGGTTTTCCGGTGTCCGGACCATTCATCCTCGCCGGCTGTTTTCATCTTCTGGTATTTTTCCCAGACCTCCTGGTGCCGTTTCTTCAGGGCATCCAGTTCGCGGGCGTAGGCTGCGGGGTCCGGCGCCTGATCCTTCCGGGCTTCCAGCGTCTCCAGCCGGGCCAGACATTCGTTGAGCTCTTTCCCGAATTTGCCTTCGCAGTCTTGTCTTGTTTCCATAGATGACTCCTCTCTTGGTTGGTCTCTTGGATCGGTGAAAAGGACGGATTCACATTCCATAACCTAATATCATCAGAGGAAACCTCAAGTGCGCGACCGTATTGCTGCAGCAGGGTGGTGAAGCGGCGGCTTCCAGGCCGGGGCCATGACACGCGGCCCCCGGCCTGAAAGTTTTTCATCCCTTGCGGGATTACGCCACGTCTTCGTACTCTGCGTCGATCACGTCGTCGTCGCCCGGAGTCTGTCCGCTGGAAGGCGTTTCCGTGCAGTTATGGCCGGCCCCGCCGCCGGCGGCGTTCTGGTACATGGTCGACGTCATGCGATGGAGAGTCTGGGTCAGCGCCTCCGAGCGCTGCCGTATTTCGGCTGCACTCTCGCCGCCTATGGCCTGCTTCAGGTCGGCGACGGCCGCTTCGATCTCGCCCCGGACCGCAGGCTCGACGGCGCCGCCCTGCTCCTGCAGGCTCTTTTCCGCCGAGTAGACCAGGGTGTCCGCCTGGTTGCGGGCGTCGACCAGCTCCTTTTTCCGCCGGTCCTCCTCCTGGTGCTGTTCAGCCTCGCGGATCAGCCGGTCGACCTCGGATTTGTCGAGTCCCGATGCGGCCGTGATCCGGATCGACTGCTCCTGGCCGGTGGCCGTGTCCTTTGCCGAGACGTTGACGATGCCGTTGGCGTCGATGTCGAAGGTCACCTCGATCTGTGGGGTGCCCCGCGGCGCCGGCGGAATGCCCACCAGCTCGAAGCGCCCCAGCACCTTGTTGTCCCGGGCCATCTCGCGCTCGCCCTGGAGCACCTGGATGGTCACGGCCGTCTGGTTGTCCTCGGCGGTCGAGAAGATCTCGCTCTTTTTGGCCGGAATCGTGGTGTTCTTTTCGATCAGCTTCGTCATGACGCCGCCCAGGGTCTCGATGCCCAGGGAGAGCGGTGTGACGTCGAGCAGGAGCACGTCCTGGATGTCGCCCTTGAGCACGGCGCCCTGGATGGCGGCCCCCATGGCCACGACCTCGTCCGGGTTGACGCCCTTGTGGGGCTCCTTGCCGAAGATCTTTTTGACCCGCTCCTGCACCATGGGCATCCGCGTCATTCCCCCAACGAGGATTACCTGGTCGATGTCCGATGCCTGCATGCCCGCATCCCTCAATGCCGTCTCGCACGGGCCGGTCAGGCGGTCGAGCAGGTCGGCGACCAGGGATTCGAGCTTGGCCCGGGTGATGCGGATGTTGAGATGCTTGGGGCCGCTGGCGTCCGCGGTGATGAAGGGCAGGTTGACGTCGGTCTCCATGGTGGTGGAGAGTTCGATCTTGGCCTTTTCCGCCGCCTCCTTGAGCCGCTGGAGGGCCATCTTGTCCGACCGCAGGTCGATGCCCTGGTCCTTCTTGAATTCGTCCGCCAGAAAGTCGACCATCCGAAGGTCG
>CAJXSB010000002.1 GCA_913060435.1 uncultured Desulfococcus sp. | reverse complement strand
ATTTTCCGGACATGGAACAAGCCCTCTCCGCTTCCGTCGACCTGAACCGGCTGACCGGGATCACCTTTACGACCTCCCCGGTCGTGGAGGTCGAAAAGTTCGACCGGATGATCGCCAAGGCCAAGCATATCTGACCGCCGGCCATCCAGCCCCATCGTTCGCAAACCGATCATCGCAGGTGCAGGATTCAATACTTCAGCTTTAGCGCTCCAGGCATCACGGCAAAGGCGAACCGGTCGCTGGTCCACCCCAGTTCGCCGTCGACCTGGATCGTGAGGGGGGCGGAGAGCTGCACCACCAGGCGCTCTCCGCATCGGTACTCCCCCACCTGGTTGCCGACCGTAAACCCGGTGGCGAGCCCTGCCAGGACCCGGGGCAGCCCGGCGGCGATAGCCACGGAATGGAGCCTCGCATCATCCCAACGGGCCCGGGGGACGGCCTTGAGGCCCATGCCGAAAAAGGGCTGTTTGACCACCATCAGACTCATCAGCCGCCGGACCTGCCGGATATCGCCGTCGATGTCGATGCGGGCGCCGGCCGGCCGGTATTCCCCGAAGAGGGCCCTGCGGCCGGCCCGCAGGTGCGCCGCAAGGCCCCGGCAGCCCCGGGACCGATACCCTTCGTAGAGTTGGATGGCCGTCCCGTCGACGCCCAGGGAGGCCATGAACGATTTTTTCCTGCCGTCACAGTCGATGAGGTCGCAGGTATGCACCCGGCCGCGGCGGATCCGGGAGGCGATCTCCAGCGGCCCTCCGCGATAATGGAGGGCATGGGTAAGGGCGTTGCCCGTGCCAAAGGGCAGAAACGCCAGCACCGCTGCAGCCGGGTCGACGGCATTGATCACCGCCGACATCGTGCCGTCCCCCCCGGCCACCACCAGCACATCGCACCGCTCGGACTGCTCCCGGGCGCACTGCACCAGCTCTGAGGCCGAAGCCGTGTCCAGCCCGTGGATCCCGGCCCGCAGAATGGCCGCGGCCCCCTTCAGCAGGGCATGCCGCCGGTTCCTGGGCAGGGTCCCGGACGCCGGATTGGCGATGATGCCATACCGCAGTCTCGATCCCATCCCCCTCCTCCCCTGATTACCCGCAACGATCTTGTTGAATCGAATTTTTCATTGATTCTGAACAAAATTATTGTTAGATTAGCGTTAGAATCCTGTTAAAATATTGTTGCATTTTTTGTACAGAAACAACCCGGAGCGCTTCCCATGAGCAGACACGATCCCCTGCTGAAAAAACCGGTATTCCTGTTCCTTTTTATTGTCGGCATCTGGATCTTTTGGCCGCCCAGCGTCTCCCGGTATCCGTTTTCGGCCGCTGGAACACCCCACAAAGTCCACATCGCATTTGGATTTCATGTCAATCTTTACCACTCTTTCCGCGGCGACACCAACGACGAAAACGGCTTCGGTCAGGACATCCGGGTCATTCGCCACATCATCCGGGAGCTGGATGACTTCAATCAACAGGGTGTACCGGTCAGCGCGGTCTGGGATTTTGACAGCCTTTTCTCCCTCCAGGAGATCCTCCCCGCCCGCGCCCCGGACATCATCCGGGATGTACAGCGCCGGGTTACGGAAAACAAGGATGATGTCATCCTGATGTCCTACAACAACGGCCTGGTCTCCGCCATGGACCATGACGAATTCACGGCATCCGTGGAGCGGTCGATCTCCAACAGTGCCGGCAGCGGCGCCCGCGACCTCTTCGACCGCGTCGCCCCGGTGGTGCGCCCCCAGGAGATGATGACCACGCCCGGCCATTTCGAGCGATACCGGGCATCGGGGATCGAGTATGTCTCCCTCTACTACAGCGCCACCCCCTTTGACGGATTCCGGCTCTTCTCCCGCGAACTCTCCCCCACGGAGGCCCACAACCCGGTCCGCTATCAGAACCCCGACAGCGGGGAGGAGATCGTCATCCTCCCTACCTACCATGCCGGCGACCTGGTGGAGCACGTCAGCCTCCGAAACTGGGCGGAATCGCTTCACCAGCGCCAGATCGAAGGCAGCATCGACCGGGATGTCCTCATATTTGTCAATTTCGACGCCGACGCCGAGTTCTGGTTCGGCGCGGACCTCCCCCCGCATCTCCAGTGGCTGCCCAACACCGGCGGCATCCGACAGGTTGTCGATTCGGTGGCCGATCTGGACTACGTCTCCTTCAGCAACGTCAGCAGCTACCTGGCGAACCATCCGCCGGCGGGAACGGTCCATTTCAGCCAGGACACGGCGGACGGCAGCTTCCACGGCTACCATTCATGGGCGGAGAAGGCCTACGCATCCGACTACTGGACGCGGATCGTCCGCAATCGCCGAGCCCACCGGATGGCCGCCGCAGTTTCTGCCGCCGCTGGAGCGGATGCGCTGCCGCCGGGCTTCAGGGCGCTTCTGGAAACATCCTTCGAGACCCGCCTCCGGGCATTGTCCACGACCCATTTCGGGCTGGCCGCCCCCTTCCTGACCCGGGCACGGGAGCAGGCCATGGATGCCCTGTTGACACGCCTCGACCGATGCACCGAAGCGATCGAGACGCAGGCCGCCGTCCTGGCCGACGCCCTCATCGCGTCGGCAGCCCCCCCTGCCATGCCGCCGGGCCGGGGCCGCCGGGTCGAGACCTTTCTGCACCTGGGGGACGACGGCACGGACGGCGCCGAGCGCCTCCTCTCCTTCACCCTGCCGGACGGAGCGCCCCGCGGGGCCCGCTATCTCATTGCCGATGGAAAGGGGCGCACCATCCCCGCCGCCGTGGCCGGAAGGAGCCAATCCCCGGATGGACCGGGGGCCGACGTGACCCTCCGAATATCCCGCAGCCATCAGATGCCTGCCGGCGTCTACTTCCTGTTTGTTCGGGCGGACATCCCGGGAGGGCCGCTGGAGGCCAACCGACCGGTGTTCGCCGACCGCCGCACCCTCCGCAATGGGTTCATCACCGTGAATTTCAGCCCCGAGGGCCGCGTCACCGGGGTTGTCCAGAACAGCGCGGCCCAGCTCGATGCCGGGAGCCTGCTGCCGTACATCGTCTATCGTGGCCGTCGCCTGAGCCCCGATCGTCTCAGGGTGGACGTTGCGGCGGACGGGAGGGACGGGCTGGCGGCGGTCCGGATCCACGGCCCCTGGGAGGGACCGCCGGAGGCTGCTCGTGCACCAGGATGGGTCGACTACCGGCTGCGGCTGCTGGAAGGCGTTCCCTACCTGTTCATCGAGGGGGAGGTCCAGTATCCGGACACCTATCGCCGCCAGGTGATTCACGAAAAGAAGCCGATGCTCGCCCGGAAGATCGACGACGGTTGGGAAGCCGTCGCACCGGTGGAGCTCCGGTTCCTGGCCCGGGCCCGGAAAACGGAGCCCTTTCTCATCCACAAGCGCAACTACCTCGGCCAGGAGTCCGCCTACCCGGTCGACTATTACCGCCATTCGTCCAAGAACCTGGACGTGGCCAGCATCAACAACCACATCACCGCCGCCTATGCCGGGGTGACCACGGGCGGACGCGGTATGGCCGTGGCCATGAACCCGCGGGTGAACGCCAATTTCGCCTTCTGCCCGTTCACCATGACGCACCTGCCCGGGACCGGTGAATTCACCATCCGCGCCAACCCCTTCGGCACCTATGACGGAGAGCAGCTGACGCCGCCCACCCGCGGCAACCGCCTGGGGTACGAAGCCGTCCTCCTGTCGGCCCCGCAGCTTCGGAGCGCCGCCCCGACCTACAACGGCTACCGCGACCGGTTCGAGCTGATGGTCTCCTTCTTTGACGGCAACGCCATTCCGGACGGCCCCAAAAAGGACCTGATCGCCTTTGCCCGGCGGCCCATCACCATCGGCGCAAACCAGGCCAGGCCGCCCGCACCCGACAAAACCGGCATCGGCCCCCTGCCGCCGGCAGGCTTCATGGCGCTCAACTACCAAAACGGCATCCTGTTTCACTGGGAGGCCGTAGGAGGCCCCGATACGGAGTACCGCATCCGGTACGGCGCGCCGCACGAATCAGCGGAGAAGACGGTCACGGTGGTGGGGAGGACCGCTTTTGTCGACACATCCCGGTTTACGGAATTCGACAGGGATTATATCGCCACCGTCGAGGCCCTCCATCCGGACGGAAGTCCTGCCACGCCGCCGGCCGAGATCCGATTCCGCCCCGCACCCCAGGCCGAAGATATCGTGGAAATCCCCAAGGATTTCGCGGCCAGGCTGCTCTGGGCCAACCTCTCGGCATGGCTCCGGCGAAATCTCCTGTGATCCCGAACCGATGTATACGTGGGGATGTCCGGGATCATCCGCTGGGGGACCGGGGCAAGCGACTCAGGCTTTCGGAATAATGCCCCCGACCAGGGGCTCATAGAGGATATATTCTGTTTTTTCACCCAGGAGGTCGTCGATCCGCTCCTGGATCTGGCGGCGCGCGTCGCTGCTCCGCCAGCGCTCCCACTCCTCGGCGCTGTTCCAGGTGCTGAGGACCACGTACTCGCCGGGCGCGTCGATGCAGCGGAAGGTCTGCCCGGTGATGTAGCCGGGCTGCACCGTCGCGAGCGACCGGAGCTTGACGATCAGCGGTGCGAGTTCTGCAGCCTTTTCCTTTTCGGCAAAGTTTCGACGGATCATCACAGTGACGGCCATGGTTGCCTCCTTTGGTGGAATGGTTGTTTATTGCAGCACGTCCCCCTCGTTGCGGTGCCGGATCCGGGAGTCCGTGCCGTCATCCCCGTTTACGCCGGCGGACAAAGTCCGCCAGCGCCTCTGAAAGCCCTTCGTCGATGGGAGGTCTGGTATACTGGGACAGGCGGTCGGCAAGTGCTCTGGCGGCCTGTTCCTCCGCCCGGAAGGCGCCCTTTTTCCGCCATCCGGGGTAGTCGCGCCGGGTAAAGATGACCGGCTGATAGAGCTCGCGGCAGTGTTTGAATGTCGTGGGGTGCCGCAGATAGCTGCCATCGATGCCGACGCTGTTGATGGTTTCGATGTCAATCGATTCGACGGTGATCTGCATGCTGGTCAGGACACGGCGGAGCGTCCGGCAGACCTCCTCGTCGATGAGCCATTTTTCGAAGCTCATGGAGATGTAGGAGCCCAGCTGGCCGCAGGCGTGAAAGATGAAGTTGGCGCCGTTTCTCAGCGCCGTGCTCATCATCAGCGTTCCTTCCGCCGCGGCCTGGGCATCGGGGCAGTGGGCGTTGGTGATCATGCCGCCGGTCCGGCACGGCAGCCCGTAGTGCTGGGCCAGCTGGATGACGGCGGATGCGAGCACCACCGCCTCCGGCGCCCCCACCGCCGAGGTGACGGTCCGCATATCCGCCGGCGCGGAGACGGATCCATATACCACCGGGGCCCCCGGACCTGCCAGCTGCGCGAGAACGATGCCCGCCAGGATCTCGGCGTTGGCCAAGGCCAGGAGGCCCGGCAAAGCGATGGGGCCGCTGGTGCCGGCCATGACCAGGTCCGTGATCACCACGGCCTGCCCGGCGCGGGCCATCTCGATAATGGCGTCCGCCTCGTCTGCAGGATACTGCAGCGGCGAGGTTGCACTCACAATGGCGGCCATGACCGGCGCTTCCTTGAGGCGCTCCGGTCCGCCCCAGGCAATGGCGGCCATCTCCAGGGCGTCGACGGCTGCTGCTCGGAACATGGCGGGGCCGACATAGGCCTTGTCGCACATCACCATGTTGGCGAAAAGCATGTCCAGATGGGCCGTTCCCGGCGGAAGGTCCGTCGGCTGGACCATCAGGCAGCCGTTCATGTCCAGTTGATCCGATGTTTGCACCAGCCTGCAGCAGGTATGGTAGTCCTCGAGGGTGGCCGGCCGCTGCTCTCCGCTGCTCGCAGCGACATTGGGAGCCCCGCCGGTGGGCAGAAGAACGAAATCGTCACCGCCGATGGAGACGTCCTTTGCGGGATTCCGGGCCCGAATCCGAAACCGTGCCGGCGCGCTCTCCAGGGCGCTTTGAACATCCTTTTCCGTAAAGAAGACGCTCTTGCCGTCCTGTCGGAATCCATGCTGCTGAAACACCGCCAATGCCCCCTCGGAATGGAACCTTACCCCGATCCGCCCCAGGATCTCCATGGAGGCGTCATTGATCAGGTCGAGCTCGTGTTTCTGAAACATCTGCATACGGTCCGTCATCAACCATATCCTCCAGGAGCATGATGTTAAAAGATGGAGGTCTGCTTCTTTTCGGGAAGGGTGGTTTCACCAAACAAAAACGACGCAAGAGATGCAAGGACCAGTACCGCAGCCAATACAACTGATGAAACGCATTTCTTTTTCATCCTCTGCCTCCTCTATCACATTCTCAGCCTTCCAGGCCATAACGGCGTTGAAATGCCTGGACCACCTGCCGGAGGTCCGGCGTCAGCAGCCGCAGCGCCCGGGCGGCGGTATCCTCCGGGACGCCGCCGTAGAAGGCCTCGGCAATGCCGCCGGTGATGCAGGCAAGCGTATCGCTGTCCCCGCCCAGGGAGACTGCGTTGCGGACGGCATCCTCGTAGGATCTCGCATCCAGGAAGGCGATGATCGCCTCGGGAACGGTTCCCTGGCAGGAGATGTCAAAGGAGTAGGAGGGGCGGATTTCATCAACGGTCCTCTCCAGGTCGTAGCCAAAATCCTTGGTGATGCGCTCCCGGATGGCATCCTTGCCATGCCCGGTTCTGGCGAGGAATATGGCCAGCGCCGTGGCCGATGCACCCTTGATGCCCTCAGGGTGGTTGTGGGTGATCTCCGCCGTCCTCCGCGCCTCCCGCAGCACCTCGACCTCCGTGGAAAAGGCGAAGCCCACGGGGCTCACCCGCATGGCGGCGCCGTTCCCCCAGCTGTGGTAGGGCTGGGGATTTTCCGAGAAAAGCCACCGGAGGAACGACCCCCCATAGCCTGCGTGGGGGTGGCGCCGCCCGAAACGCCGGACGGCATCGATATACGGCGCACCGGAGAGGATCGCTTCGGCGCAGGCGACCGTAAGGACCGTATCGTCCGTAAAGGTGCTTCGGTCGTCGAACAGTTCGAAATCCTTGGTCTTGATGGGCCGGTGCTCGTAGACCGAGCCGATGATGTCTCCTGCGATGGCGCCGATCATGAAGGACTCAACCGGATGGATACATCTTGGGGCAGCGCCAGCCGGGCTGCGACTTCGACGGCTTTGATAATGCCGACCGGAACGGGACAGGCGGCATGGGCGCAATGGGCGATGCCCATCTCGATCGTCCGGGGCATGACCCCTCTGAATGAAATTTCCTGAAAGGGCTCCACTTGGCTCAAGTTTCGCGCCAGTTTTCGAACGGCTTCGCAATCACTGTTGATCTCCAGGATGCAGACCTTGCCATCCATCGTCGCCTCGACCACCGTGGTAAAGCCGCAGATGCCGGCATGAATTTCCGCTTTCGCCACAACGTCCTCCGTAAAACAGCGTCTTCGCTTTCTCAGCGCGTCTACTTCTTTTCCATATTGGCGCTTCGGAGTGCAACGCCGGTGCCGAAGTCCTCCGCTACGCGCCCGGTCCTCACCCAGGACATTTGTTATACTCAACTCGAGATTTGTTCAAGTTATGGATAGAGGTGTTCTCCGGGTCCGGTTTCCGCCCCGTGAGCCGTGAGTTTTAGTGCCGCCACGACGGCGCGGGAATCATCCACCGGCAAGCTTGACCGTGTAGCCCTCGCGGCGCAGCTCCCGGGCGATCATCTCCCGGTGGTCCCCCTGGATCTCTATGACGCCGCCCTTCACGGCGCCGCCGGTGCCGCAGCGGCGCTTGAGCGCTTTGGCCAGCTCCTTCAGGGCCGCTGCTTCCAGGGGAACGCCGTGGACGACCGTCACTGTTTTGCCCTTTCGGCCCTTGCTCTCCCGCTGGATCCGGACGATGCCGTCATCTGGAAAGGCCTTCGGCCGGTCCGGGGTCTTGGCCTTTTTCCTGCGGCATTCGCAGGCAGCGACGGGCCTGCCGCATTCCGGGCAGGTTCGGCCCGTTTCGGTGGAATAGACCAAGCGGCTGTTTTTCATGGGAGCTCCTTCGATTGTTTCGCCTGACGTGTGCCATCGCAAGGCTATTTGATCCCGAGCAGCTCCACCTCGAAGATCAGGGTTTCATGGGGGCCGATGGCCTTGCCGGCGCCGGCGGGTCCGTATGCCAGGCCGGAGGGAACGAAGAGTTCGTATCGGGCCCCCTCCTTCATCAGCTGGAGGGCCTCCTGCCACCCCTGGATGACGCCGCTCACCGGGAACGTCGCCGGCGCGCCCCGCTTGATGGAGCTGTCGAACACCGTTCCGTCGAGGGTTCTACCTTCATAATGGGTCTCTACGGTGTCGGACACGGCGGGCGTCTTCCCGGTGCCCTCCTGGATAACGCGGTACTGGAGGCCGCTGTCGGTCTCGACGATGCCGGCCTTTTTCCGGTTTTCCGCCAGAAATGCCCGTCCTTTCTCCATATTGGCTTCGGCCCTGCCGGCGGCACCTTTCTGCTGGCGCGCCTGGAATTCGCTTTTGAACCCCTCCATGATCTGCTGCATCTCGCCCACGGGGATCCGGCTCTGCTCACCGGCGACAGCGCTCCTGAACCCCTCGACGAAGCTGTCGACGTCGATGCCCATCTCCTGCCGCTGAAAATCGCCGGCGATGCTCCGCCCCAGAATATAGCTGACCTTTTTCATATCCACCTTCATACCGCCTCCCTTTCAACGCCGATTCCGGACGCATTTTCCCATGGATTCCATTTCGCCAAAACACAAACATAAAGAGTTCCATTATCGGGGATGCGGCATCCTTTTTCAAGAATTTTAAATTGATGCCCGGGCGCCGGCCCACAAAACACTTGAGGTTCGGATACGCATCTGATAGTTTTTCCGCCATACTCGACCTTCAGGATAACGATCGCCTCACTCCCCCAGGAGGATTGACCATGATGCAGCCCAAGGTCGACACCAGCGCAGCCATCCTCATCATCGGCGCCGGCCCTGCCGGGCTGTCGACGGCCTATTACCTCAAGCAGCACGGCTTCAAGAACGTCACGGTCATGGAGCGGCTGGGCCGGGTCGGCGGCCTCTGCTGCTCGGCCACCGAAGACTACCAGTCCTTCGATCTCGGGGCCGTGATCGTGCCCCCCTCCTACCATGAGGTCCGCAAGATCGCCCGGCGCATCGGCATGACGCTTACGCCCATCTGGGGGGCGACGGCCATATCACCCGCCGGTTCGGCCGACGGCGGCCGGTACCATGACCTGTTCACCTACCTGGCCGGGGGTGCGTCGCCTTCCGCCAGAATACGGTTTTTATGGCGCTGCCTGCGCTATATCCGGCACTGGCTTCGCCACCGCCGGGTGATCGACCGGCCCGGGTGGGAGGGCGTCGCGGCATACCCGGCGCTTTGCGTATCCTTTCTCGAATGGCTTCGGCGGCGAAACCTCCAAGACCTCGCCCGTCTCTTCGAAATCCCCTTGACGGCTTTCGGGTACGGCGACCTCGAGGCGATCGCGGCACCCTATGCCCTCCGCTATATCAGCCCCATGACCCTCGTCTCCGGCCTCCTCAGCTCGGGCCCCCTGGCCCGTTTCATCCCTGCGTGCCTCCTGCTCCAACGCTTCACCTTCGGATTTCAGCGGTTCTGGGAGCGCCTCTCCTGGGAGCTGAACGTCCGGCGCAACTGCACGGTCAAGCGGATCGAGCGGAGCGGCGAAGGGGTTACCATCACCTACGCCCACCCGTCCCAGCTGATCAACAGACAGGTGATCCACGACAATGTGACGGCCCGGTATGACTACCTCATCCTGGCCTGCCCCCTGCTGCCCGAGGAGTTTGCGACATTCATGGACCTGAGCCCGGAGGAGGCGCGGCTGGCCGCCCGGCTCCGATTCAACCCATACGCCGTCGCCACCTTTGAGATCGCAGGCGCCCCCCTGCAGGAGCGGCTCGTCTTTGTCGTGCCCCCGCCCCCCGTGGGCGAGCCGCTGATCATCACCCAGCAGTACCCGGACAATGAACTCATGGCATTCTATGCCTATCTCCCCACCCGAGAGCCGACGCCGGAAGACGAGGCCCGCCTCAAGGAGCAGATCGCCCGGTATGCCCGCGCCCTCGGCGGCCGCATCCGATATGAGGACGACTGGCATTCCTACGACGTCTGGCACTATTTCCGGCATGTCGGCCCAGCGGATTTCCAGGACGGCTACTACGACGCCTGGGAGAGGATCCAGGGCGACAACCGGACCTACTACGTGGGGGGCCTCTACGACTTCGATTTCGTCGAAGGCATCGTCCAGTATGCCAAGGACCTGGTGGCGCGGAACTTTGCCGGAGCGCCGCACCGAGGCGGTGGGAAGGGCGACCCTTGACGCCGGCACGCCCCGATGGCCCACCGGCATCCATCGAGGCCCTCGCAGCCGAAATCTTCAACGCGCTTGCCCGGCAGTTTCCGGTCTGCATGGCCAGCGATGAATTCCATTACTTCCCCCAGGCCGAGACCTGCCGGCACGGCCCATTCCAATGGGATGATTTCTCCCCGGGCGCCCTCGCGCGTTTAGACAAACAGATCTCCGGGTGGGAGGATACGCTCGGTAATCGAACCGATCGATCCGATGTGCCCGGGGATCCGGATTCGATGATCGACATCGCCGTGCTGCGCCGGGTGCTCCGGACCCTTCGCGAACAGCTTGGCGAGGTCCGGTTCCAGGAAACCCAGCCCACATTCCACCTGAGCGTCGCCGCCATCGGGATGGCCGAAGCCCTGGCGGTCGGGCATCATGCTCTGGAGGCGCGGCTGCAGGTCCTGCCAGACTTCATGGCCCAGGCCCGCCGGAACCTCAAGCTTATCCCCGCCCATTTCCGCGACCTTGGCCTGGAGATGCTGGAGAGCGTCCGCGCATGGCTGGTCTCGCTCGCCCTGGAGGACCGGTATGTCCGGCCGGCGTTCGACGCCCTCGATGATCTGCACGGCCACCTTCGTAAGATTCCCGTTACGGTGGACTTCATACTCCCGCCGGCACAGCTGGACCGGATTGTCCGGCATCACATCGGCTGCGGCATGGGCGTCCGGGAGATCCGTTGCGAGCTCGAGCAGGAGCGGGCCGAGATGTCGGCCGTCCTGGCGGAGGAAGGGGGCCGGATCCTGCCGGGACACCCCTGGCAGGCGGTGATGTCGCATCTGCCTCCGCCGGCGCCGCCCGAGGGCGGCATGTCGGCCCTCTATCGGTCCGCCATCGACGACCTTGGCCGCCACTGCGCGGCAAAGGGCCTCATCGACGCCTCCCTGCTGGAGGCATGCCCGGTACGGGTCGCACCGGTGCCGCCCTACCTCGCCACGATCCGGAGTGCGGCCGCCTACAGCATGCCGCCGGGCCATCCGCCCCGGGGCGGGACCTTCTACGTGGACGACCGCTACCACCCGGACCACCTCCCCCATGACTTCCGCCTGCTCACCGCCCATGAGACCTATGCCGGCCACCACCTCCTGGACACGTCCCGCTGGGGGCTCCCGCGCCCCCTCCGCCGCCACATCGAGTTCCCCCTGTTCTACGAGGGATGGGCCTGCTTTTCGGAGAAGCTGCTGTTCCACACCGGCTTTTTCACCGGGCCCATCGACCGCTTCCTGCTGGCGAAGCGGCGGTTCTGGCGGGCCATGCGGGGCCTGGCGGACCTGGAGATCCAGACCGGTCGGAAAACCATCCCAGAGGCCGCGGAATTGTTGACGACGGCCGGAATGGGACGTCGGCAGGCCTTGGCCATGGTACGGCGGTACGCCCTGAAGCCCGGCTATCAGCTCTGCTATACCATCGGCATGCGGTGGTTTGAGCGGATCTATGAATCATGGCGAAAAGAGCACACCCATCCGGCGGATTTCACGCGAATCGTTTTTGCCACGGGCGAAATCGGCTTGGCAAATCTCGAAAAGATGGTATGCAGGAAAGAGGTTTGCCGGACAGACAGGACTTGAGAGCGCGGATCCCCCTCATGACCCAGGGGCCGCACCACCCGGACACGGCGCTGCGCCGAAGCGCATGACAGTGCCGACAGACTTCGAGGAGGGAGATGGTGGAGACGTTTTGGGGATACCATTCAGAATGGAATCTGGGGAGCCCCGGCGGTTGGGACTACCAGCGGATGACCCAGGAGATCGCAAAGGTCGTCTGGGAAAAAATGAACCGGATCCGGCCGGTCGGGGTGGACCTCGACTTCGACCACCCCATGCTCTGCCCGGTCAAGGGGTTTGCCGAGATGCTGGTCGACGTCCAGCGGCGGCGGGACGGCAGCGGCCCCGGCGTGATCGCCATTGTCGCGGAGGAGGAGACCCTCACCGATGTGACGGAAAACATCAACATCGCCCGTCGGCTCGACGGGTTCGACGGCATCACCGGCATCCTTGCCGCGCCGCATGAATTCGAGCTGGACCGGCAGGGCCGAACCACCTACCAGGGGCAGCCCGTCTCCCTGGTCTTCATGGACTTCAACAACGATGTCTTCCTGAAGCTGCACCGAAAACACGATCTCTCCCCGTTGATGGCGGCGATCCGTGACAATCGCGTACTCAACCCGCGGGGCACGGAGCCGATCAACGTGAAAAGCATGTTCGAGGTAATCACCGGCCCGTATTCGGACCGCTTTCATCCCGAGACCGTGGCCCGCACGCCGTGGACCCGCCGGTTCCGCCCCCGGAAGGCCACCGGCCCCAAAGGGGAGCCAATCGACGATCTTATCACCTGGGCCCGGGCCCACTGGGACGACCTGGTGCTCAAACCGGAACGGGGCTACTCCGGGAGGGGCGTCTTTGTGGGCACCGTGAACCCGGACGCCGATGCCGCTATCGAGACCGCCCTGCGGGAGGAGAACTACATCCTGCAGGAAAAAGTGCCCCTCGATCTCTGGGCCGAAGAGATCCCGGAGCTGGACGAAGCCCGAAAAGCGGTGGTGCTGAAGCGATACCAGACCGATTTCCGGTGCCTGGTCGGGCCGGATGCCGTGTTCGGGTTCCTGGGCCGGTACGGGAACGTGCCCACCAATGTCGGCAGCGGGGGCGGGGTCCACCCCATGGGCATTCTCCGGTCCGACATGAGCGTGCGCGACGCCGTCCACCGGATCAACGACGCGATCATGGCGATGCCCGTGGGCGATGTGGTTGAGCTGGTGGGCATCCAGAAGGCCCTGGCCCTCGAAAAGCGGTTTACCTACCTGCTGGGCCCCATCCGGATCGCGCTCCGGCCGCGGGTTCTCACCGAAGCCCACCTGGGCGCCCTGGCGTCCTACTCCCGGGCCATGTGGGAGGACAGTCGGGTCCTGGAGCAGATGTGGTTCGACGGCGTGCTGGACGACTACATCGACATCGAGGCCGAGGAGCTCGAGATCGCCCGATCCCAGCCCTGGAAAGGCTCCCCGGCCATTTTCGCCGCGGACGGGCTCTTCAGCTTCGGCGCCCACCCGGAGGCGCCATGACGATCCACGTCGATCCCGACTGGTGGAAGACCCTCTTCGACGATGTCTACCTGGTCACCGACGCCCGGTCCGTCTGCAGCCCGGAAGTCACCGAGACGGAGGTCGAGGTCTTCTCCCGGCTGATCCCCATCGGCCGGTCCCACCAGATCCTCGATCTCTGCGGCGGGCACGGCCGCCATGCCCTGGAGCTCTCCCGGCGGGGGTTTGCGCACTGCACGGTCCTCGACTATTCCCGCTGCCTGCTCCGGCGGGGAGCGGCCGCAGCGGCCCGCCACCGCCTTTCCGTGGCATTTGTCAACGGCGATGCCCGGAACATCGCGTTCCCCAGGAGCTGCTTCGACCACGTCATGGTGCTTGGCAATTCCCTGGGGTATATCCCCGACCCGCAGGCGGACGCCGAGATCCTGGCCGAAGCGTACCGCGTTCTCAAAGACGGCGGGTGGCTCCTGCTGGATGTCGCCGACGGCGCTTCGATCCGGAAGCGCTTTTCCCCCAATGCCTGGCATGAGATCGGGGGCGACGTGGTCGTCTGCCGGCAGCGGGAACAGCAGGGCGACGTTATCTGCGCCCGGGAGATGGTCATCAGCAAGGAGAGCGGGCTGATTCGCGACCGCACCTACTGCATGCGCCTCTATCAGCCCCCTGCACTGGCGGCGGCAGCCACGCGCGCAGGATTTTCCCGAACGACCATCCACACCGATTTCTCCCCCCATCTGGGGGAAGGTGACTACGGCTGCATGAACCACCGGATGATCATCACCGCTCAAAAAACCTGATCATCGGATCATCGAATCTCCGGGGGAATGCGGGAAGAGACCGCATCCAGGCGCCGGGCCTGCACGCGCGGGCGCCGGGGCTCCCCGGACCGCCGATACAACAATCAGGCAAGGAACACCATGGCAACCAGCAAACAGAACCAGACCGCATCCCCAGCACCCCAGGCCCCCGGCCGCCTCGGCACCTTCGCCGGCGTCTTCACGCCCAGCGTCCTGACCATCCTGGGCATCATTCTCTTCCTGCGGCTGGGGTACGTGGTGGGGGCCGCCGGCACGGCCCGGGCCCTCGTCATCATCGCCACGGCCAACCTCATCTCGGTCCTCACCTCCATCTCCCTCTCGGCGGTGGCCACCAACCTCAAGGTCAAGGGCGGCGGGGACTATTACCTGATCTCGCGGACCCTCGGCGTCGAGTTCGGGGGCGCCATCGGCCTCGTGCTCTTCCTGGCCCAGGCCGTCTCCATCGCCTTCTACGGCATCGGCTTCGGCGAGGCCGTGGCCGACCTCGCACCGCTGGCAGGCCTCGAGCTTTCGCCCCGGGCCGTCGCCGCCGGGGCTGTCGCCTTCCTCCTGGTCTTCGCGTGGATGGGGGCCGACTGGGCCACGAAATTCCAGTACGTGGTCATGGCGCTCCTGATCGCGTCCCTGGCCGCCTTCTTCCTGGGCGGCATCCCCCGGTGGGACGGCGCCGTCTTCTCGGCCAACTGGAGCGCGCCCCAAGGCGGCCCGCCCTTCTGGGTCCTCTTCGCCCTCTTCTTCCCGGCGGTCACCGGCTTCACCCAGGGGGTCAGCATGTCGGGGGACCTCAGGGACCCGGGAAAGAGCCTTCCCCTCGGGACCTTCATGGCCGTGGGCGTCTCGATCCTGGTCTATTTCGGGGCGGCCCTCGTCTTTGCCGGGGCCATGCCCAACCCGGACCTTGCCGCCGACTACACCGCCATGAAGCGGCTGGCCCGGTTCGGATTCCTGGTCGACGCCGGGGTCATCGCCGCCACCCTCTCCTCCGCCATGGCCTCGTTTCTGGGGGCGCCGCGCATCCTCCAGTCCCTGTCCGCCGACCGGATCTTTCCGTTTCTCCTCTTCTTTGCCAAGGGATCCGGGCCCAGCGGCAACCCCCGGCGGGGGGTGCTCCTGTCTGCGGGGATCGCCTTTGCCGCCATCGCCCTCGGCAACCTCGACCTCATCGCGCCGGTGGTGTCGATGTTCTTCCTGATCTCCTACGGCCTGCTCAACTACGCCACCTACTACGAGGCCCGGACCGAGAGCCCCTCGTTCCGGCCCACCTTCCGGTGGTTCCACCCGCGCCTCAGCCTGCTGGGCGGCCTCGTCTGCCTGGGGGTCATGCTGGCCATCGATCCCTCCACGGGGGTCGCCGCCATGGCGATCCTCTTCGCCATCTTCCAGTATCTGCGGCGGACGGCCGGCCCGGCGCGATGGGCCGACAGCCGCCGGGCCCACCACCTCCAGCGGGTCCGGGAGAATCTCCTGGCGGCGGGCGTCACCCCCGAGCACCACCGGGACTGGCGGCCCCAGATCCTCGCCTTTTCCCAGGACCCCGAACGCCGGCCCCGACTGCTCCGCCTCGCCTCCTGGCTCGACGGGGGCAGCGGCCTCACCACGGTGGTGACCCTCCTGGAGGGACGCGACCTCCTGTTGGCCAAGGCAAGGGAGGAGACCGAAGCGGCGCTCCTGAAGGCCATCCGGGAGAACGACCCGGCGGCCTTTCCCCTGGTGATCACCACCCAGAACACCGAGGCCGCCATCCACACCCTTCTCCAGTCACACGGCATCGGCCCGCTGCGGGTCAACACCATCCTCGTCAACTGGCTCGACCCGGATTCGACCTCCCCCATGGGGTTCCGGGAGTTCCTCTTCGGGCGTCAGCTCCGGACCATCCACCGCCTTGGCTGCAACATCGTGGTGCTCCACAGCAGCGTCGAGAGTTGGGAGCGCCTGACGGCGGACGGACCGGCACCGGCCCGACGCAACCTCGACGTCTGGTGGTCCGACGATGCCACCGGCCCGATGATGCTGCTGTTCGCCTACCTGATAACCCGCGATGCGCGTTGGGAGGATGCGTCGATCCGGCTGTTCGCCTTCCAGGGAGATGCTGGTGAGGAAGAACGGAGAGAGGCCCTGGCCGCGGTGCTGGAGGAGGCCCGGATCGAGGCGGATCTCCACATCTTGGCCCCGGAAAAGAGCGGCGATGACGAGTCGGCCGGCAGCGCGGCAGCCGTTATTGCGGCGTCCGCTCAATCGGCCATGGTCTTCCTCCCCTTCCGCCTCAAGGGCAACCTGGTCCAGACCCTTGCCCCCGGGCGGGCCGAGGCCCTGCTCGAAAAGCTCCCGACCACGGCCCTGGTCCTGGCGGCCGAGGACATCGACCTGGGCGCCGAGCCAGAGGAGGGAACCGCCGCCGAACGGGCCGCGGCCCTCGACGCTCTGGCCGAGATGCAGAAGAAGGCCGACGCCGCGGAAAAGGACGCGGCCGATGCCCGGGAAGCGGCGGAGGCCGCCCAGGAAAACGTGGCGGCGGCCCGTGGGGATGACGACCCGGAGATGCTGGCGCAGCTGGAGAGCGATGCGGAGAAAGCCGACCAGGCGGCGGAAAAGGCTGCCCGGCGGGCTGCCAAGGCCCGGGTGAAGGCGGAAAACGCGGAAAAGGAACTCGAAGACGAAAACATCCCCCCCGGCGACATATGAAGATTGCCGGGACGGGCGGCATCAAGGCGTGGCATCGATGCCGCATCGGGCAGGAATCCCGCAGGGAACAACGGCATCACCGACCAATGGAATGCACCGGTCTCAAAGGCGCTGAAGGTGCGCAGGGTGGCTCAATCCCAGCAGGATGATCGGCGCGCGCCGTCCCGTCGCCCATGGGCCGGCCCCGCCGGCGACGATCCTCCGCCGCGCGCGCGCCGAAGATATTCGGCTTTCGGCGGCTTCAGGATCTCATATTGGATAATGCCGTGGGAAACCGCCGGCCGGAGGGATATTTCGAAGTTTTCGCGCCTGGAATGAACCATCACCTTCTTCAAGGCAACCTCATGGTTCATCTTCCGTGTGATCTCCCCGGCCAGGGCGAGGGATCCGGATTCATCGGTATCCGGCAGCATGATGCTGAGGCGGTGGTCTTCATGCCATCCGATTTCATCCGTGGCGCGAAGGCGCACCTTGAGATATTTGACAAACCTCCCACGAAGCGGCCCGGTGTCAGACCTCTCCACATCGAAAAAGAGGAGCGAAAACACGCTGCCGCTCCGATAGGTCCGCAGCCGCTCTCTTTCCAGGATTTCACGAAACCGCATTCGGGAATGAACGCCGCCGGGCGTTCGGTTTTCGGGCCGGCAGGGAATTTTCCAGCGGTTCAGCATTTTCATGGTTCACCTCTTTCTTAATGGCGTTTTCAATCCGGCGGCGCCCCCCCCGGAAGGACCGCAGGCATTCCAGCTGCCAGCAGGCCGATCCTGAAGGGGTGTCGCGCCGCCGAACCTGCCGCCTTAACTGACGTGGTTGTAGACGTGCACATCCCGCTGGGGGAAGGGGATGCTGATGTTTTCGGCGTCGAAGTGCTTCTTCACCGCCTCCATGGTATCGAAATAAGCGCCCCAGTAGTCGCCCGCCGAGGTCCAGAAGCGGGCGGCGAAATTGACGCTGCTGTCCGCCAGCTCCAAAAGGAGCACCACCGGCGCAGGATCCTTCATGACCCGCGCATCCTTCTCGATAATCCGCATGATGACCTGGCGGGCCTTGTCGATGTCATCGCCATAGCCGATGCCGAAGGTCATGTCCACGCGCCGGGTTCCCTTGGTGGAGTAGTTGACGATGTTGTCGCTCATCATCTTGGCGTTGGGGACGATGATGGTCTTGTTGTCCGGGGTCTTGAGCTGGGTGACGAAGATCTGGATCTCCTCGACCGTCCCGGCGGTACCACCGCCTTCAACATAGTCGCCGACCTTGAAGGGACGGAAGATGATCATGAGCACCCCCGCCGCGAAGTTGGAGAGGGAGCCCTGGAGGGCGAGGCCGACGGCCAGGCCGGCGGCACCGATCACGGCGATAAAGGAGGCCGTCTGGATCCCCAGCTGGTTGAGGGCCGCCACGATGACGAAAACCAGGAGGGCGACATAGCTGAGGTTGCAGACAAAGGTGGTGAGGGTTTCGTCCACGCCGTTCTTGGCCATGACCCGGCCCAGGAGGCTCCGGATCCCCTTGGCCACCCACCGCCCGATGACGAAGATGGCCAGCGCTGCGATGATGCGGAGCCCGTAGACCGTGAGGAGTTCATAGACCTTTGCCAGGAGCGCGGATACGTCGATGTTGTTCATGATGAGGGTTTCCTTTCTGTACTTTCTGCTCTGTTTGGATCGTTCATGGCAGCGCATCGGTTCGGGTGAAACCGATGCGCTGCCGGTTTGAAGAAACATGGGGAAAGCGGGGCCCCGACTTCGGATGAATGGCGACCGAAGCCCCGCCTTCCAGGGTCAGGCTTTTGTCAGATGGACGGGCCTACCGGGAGAGCCGGTCCAGGAACCAGCCGTCGGCCTTGTCCTTCGCCGTGATAAAAATTGCCGTCTGCGGGCACATTAGATCAAGAATGATGCCAAGAGGCGTTGACATTCATAGAAGTTCATGAATCTCCTGTAATCTTAGATAGTTTATCTCCCACAGCCTCGCAGGGCCGATGGGACATGCAGTAAGCATCGGGGGATATGCCCGTACAGGTGGGCGATATCCCCCCTCTGCGCAGGCGCGGCAAAGGCCGCCATGGTCTTGCACCACGAACTTGGCCATTCCCTGGTATGGCCCATGCTGGCATCCTCCTGGAACCAGGAGCCGAGTGAAAAAATCGCGATTTGAGGATGTTAACCCAACTATAGATTCGTTGACGCGATGGATATGAGGTGTTCTCCGGGGGCGGTATTATTTGCCAGGCCGCCCTCAGGGGACGGCGCCCGGCGGCAGGTTCAACATCGCACTGTAGGTGTCATCCTTGAGCTTCGGCGGCAGGTTGGCGGGACAGGCCACGGCGATGGTGACCTTCGCCCGATCCGTGAGCGCGCCGTCCGAGATCTCGTAGACGAAGGAGTCCTCGCCGCAAAAGCCGTCGTCGGGCATATAGTTGACGGAGCCGTCCGTATAGTACCATGTCGATTCACCCGCGTTCGAATAATCGGACGCGACGCCGCGGAACGCCACCGCAGTATTGTCGACCATCATCTGGCTGCCGCCCTGCGGCGTGATACGCGCGTTCACCGGGTGAACGACCAAAACAAGAAAACACATCGAAAAGAGCGCCAATACGGCATTGCGAACGGACTTTTTGCTACAGCACATGATTTTCTCTTTCCTGTTATCCATAATGAATGGTTGTCGATGGTGGGGTCATGCCCTATGGCACCAACCGCTTCCGGATCAAAGACCGGAAAGCGCCCTCCGCGGCTGCAAATCACCAAACCCGGCTTTCGGCTTCACTCGCACGATGCATGGAGGTGGCCTCCGGGTCCGGAGCCCACCGGGTGATGAAACTCGAGTTACGTCATGAAGAAAAACTGTGGAGAAAAATCAATGCCTCAGAGCTTGCCCATCCGGTAGCGGAGGGTGTCCCGGGAGATGCCCAGGAGCTTGGCGGCCCGGGTGATGTTGTTGCCGGTCCGGGCCAGGGCGGAGCGGATCAGCTGCCGCTCCACCTCGTCGAGGCGGATGCCCTGGGGCGGGACCTCCCACTGGCCTTCGGCGCTCTCGGCGGCGGGGGATGTCGGGAGGAGGATGTCGCGGGCGTCGATGTGGTCGGATTCCGTGAAGATCATGGCCCGCTCGATGCAGTTCCGGAGCTCGCGGATGTTGCCCGGCCATTGGTGGGCCGTGAGGCGCTTTTCAGCGGCCGGGGTCAGCCCCGCCACGCGCCGCTGGTATTCGGCGTTGTAGGTTTCGATGAACCGATGGGCGATGACGGGGATGTCCGCCGCCATCGCCCGGAGGGGGGGGAGTTGGAAGACCACCACGTTGAGCCGGTAGTAGAGATCCTCCCGAAAGGTTTTTTCCCGGACCATCTCTTCCAGGTTCCGGTGGGTGGCCGCGATGATGCGGGCCTTGAAGGGCAGGGATTGGTCGCTCCCGATGCGCCGG
This sequence comes from uncultured Desulfococcus sp., assembly GCA_913060435.1. Lineage (GTDB taxonomy): Bacteria > Desulfobacterota > Desulfobacteria > Desulfobacterales > Desulfococcaceae > Desulfococcus. Next base: position 28,340 of record CAJXSB010000002.1, on the reverse strand, counting down.
TACCGGCGGGTTTCGATGACCGAGAGGAGCTTGGCCTGGAGGGCGAGATCCATGTCCCCGATCTCGTCCAGGAAGAGGGTGCCGCCCTCGGCCGCCTGGAGGAGTCCGGCGCGGGCGGTCTTGGCATCGGTGAAGGCGCCTTTTTGATACCCGAAGAGCTCGGCCTCCACCAGGTGCTCCGGCAGTGCCGCACAGTTTATCTCCACGAAGGGGGCGTCCGCGGCCATGGAGCGAACGTGGATCATGTGGGCGGCCAGGCTCTTGCCGGTGCCCGTCTCCCCCAGGAGAAGGACCGTGGCGGAGGGAACGCCGCCGATCTTCCGGATGTTCTTCCGCAGCTCCTGGAGCAGGGGCGACTCGCCCAAGAGCCCCTCGGGGGAGGCGCCGCCGGCCGTGTCGAGCCCGTAGCGCCGCAGCACCCGGTCATACCGGTGCTGGTTGAGCTCCTGCCACATCCGCCCCCGATCGGTGACGTTCTCGATCACCACGAGGCCCGTGCCGGGATCGGCGTCGGCGAACACGAACAGGTGGAGGTAGCCGGCGCCGCCGTCCTGGTCTCCGCGGTTGACGTAGGGGATCCGGAGCGCCTCCTCCTGGTGGTCGAGCACCGCCTCGATGGCGTCCTCGCTCCCCACCAGCTCGGGAAAGAGGTCGAAGATGTCCCGCTCCCCGTGGGGCTGCCCCATCCCCTTCAGGATGCCCGAAGCAATGGGATCGATCCGTCGCACCCGGCCGCCGCGGCCGAACCGGACGGACCCGAGCTCCCGGGCCGCCATCAGTCGTTCGAGGGTCCTGCTCTCGGACCGTTCCTCCCTGCGGGCCATCTATACCTCGGCCAGCAGCATTTCGGAGAGCTGCTGGAAGGCGTCCTCGACCCCCTCGCCGGTCTTGGCGCTGGTCCGGATAACCTGCCACCCCTCGGATTTCAGCGAAGCGATCTCGCCATCGGTCACGACCCAGTCCTCGATCCGGTCCGCCTTGTTCACCGCCAGGATACAGGGGCACGGCCCAACGTGAGCCTCGACCGTCCGGCGGATCTCCAGGACCGCCTGAAGGGTCTCCGGGCGCATGCCGTCGGCCACCAGCAGGCAGCCTGCGGCGCCCCTCAGGTAGGAGACCTTGATCTGGTGGAGCTCATCCTCCCCCTGGATGTCCCAGAGCATGAGATTCAGGGTTTTTCCGCTCACCGAGAGGGTTTTCTTGTCCACTTTCACGCCGATGGTTGTCTGGTATTTTTCCGAAAACATGCTGTGGACAAACTGCCGGACCAGGGAGGTCTTCCCCACGGCGAACGGCCCCAGCATGCAGACCTTCTTGTTAATCGCCATCTGTTCCTTCCGCCTTCCCGATGCCGTGGGCCCTGCCGCCGATGCCGGGCCTGTCGTCGATCTCGATCTCCACCCGCCGGTGATGTCCGCCGTCGTCCGCGGCTGCAGCGGCCCCTTTGCCGCGGACCGTCATTATGGATGGGGGGATGCCGTGCCCGGCAAGGATCGTCCGGACATGGTCGGCCCGCTCCCGGGAGATGTTCAGGTTCTGCTCGGATGTCCCGCTGGGATCGGCATATCCCGATATGTGGATGACAACCGTGCGCCCGATCCGGGGGGCGAGGGCCAGGAGGGCGTCGATCCTTTCGGCCGCATCCAACAGCCGCGCACGCTCCGAGGCCGACAGAACGGACTGCCCTTTCTCAAATGAAAAGCGCAGACCTTCGACCTCCTGCTTCAAGCGGCGAAACTGCAGCTGATCCGAATTGACCAGCCGCGTCGCATCCAGTTCCAACACCCCCGGAAGCGTGATGGTGCGCCCCGTCAGGCGCGCGCACCAGGCCCCCGGGGCCGTCCCTTCGATCCGGAGCACCCCGCCGTCGAGCCGGAGTTGCACTCCCGCCGGCGGCTGGAGGTGATGTTGGGCCCGCTCCAGGACCAGCACGGGGTCGAGGGCAAAATAGGGCTCCCATGCCGCGTCGACGGCATCCGCCGGGAGACCGTGGTCGGCCAGCAGCGCCCTGGGATCCGCAGCCAGGGGGTCCCGGAAGCCGACCACCCGCCGGGTGCGAAAGCCGGACTCCGCCGACGCGACGACGATCCCCGGCTGGGCCGAAAGGGCGTCGAGGTAGCGGCGCCAGTGAACATGGTCGAGCACGGCCCGGTATCCCCACATCCCGGCACCCGCCAGCAGCAGTGCAGCGACGATCCACAGGACGGGAGATGTGCGCTTCTTTTTGAAGCGGGCCTCGAGGCAGCTTTCCAGGAGCGGCCGGCTCGGCTCAAAGGGGTCGGTGTCCCCGGAAAACTTCGCGATGGCCGACGCCTGTTCGAGATGGATCCGCTCCAGGACCGACTGGAAAACATCCCGCAGGGATGCCGGGGCGCTGCCCCGGACCACGGCGGCCAGGACCAGTGCCGGCCCCTGCTCGATGTAGAGGGTCACGTCCCCCATCTGGATGGTGTCGAGGGTGTCGTCCCCCGACGACTGGAAGGAGTCCCGGATAAAATCCTGGATGGCCGTGAGCATGGCCGAGACCATGTCCGCATCCTGGACCACCTCGGAGGCTCCCACCCCGTGGAGCAGCAGAACCCCGCTCTCCCGGTGGATGAGAAAGACCTGCTCGACGCGGTAGATGAGGTTGTGGAGCAGGACGATCTCGGCAAAAGGCCTGCCGGTTCTCGCCGCCTCGATCCGCCAGAGCACCCCCTGGACGGAGACGCTCTTTTCCAGGGCCTGGTTCAGCCCCTGGAGCATCCGCCGGATGGCCTCGGCAATGGCCTTCCGGATGGCGGGCCCCATGATGGGATAGAGGCTGTTGACCAACCCCTCCCGGTCGCGTTGGAACGCCTCGTCGACGAGCTCCTGTACCGTGGGCGCAAGGGCGGCCCCCAGCCGGGAGCCGGTCCGGTCGCTTTGGGCGCTTTGGGCCAGGGCCTCGGGCAGCACGCGGGCGATCTCGCCGGCCCGGCGCTCCGGATCGTCGAGGCGCGCCGTCACGCCCCGGAGTTCGTCCTGCTCGCGCCCCAGGATCAGGCGCCGGAGCCGGTCAATCTCTCTGGTTGGCTCTCTGGCGGGCTCCCTGGCAGTCGCTCTGGCGGGTTTCACGCCGGACGGCATGGCGCTATCGGTCTTCTCCCGTCCCGGTCCCCTCGGAAGCCAGATGCATGCCCATCCGGGTAAAGAGCGCCCCGAGGGAGGCCCGGCCGACCATGTCCTCCCGCATATCCTGCTGGGCCGCGGCGAAGCGGGCGCCCGTCTCCTCGCTCTTCCGCTGGATCTCCACCGACAGCGTCTTGGTCTGCTCCAGGAGCTGCTGCCGGAAATCCTTGGCCGCCTTCCGGGTGTCTTCGTCCAGCTGGTCCATCCGCTTCTCGAGGGCCTTCCGGATCTTCTCCACCTCTTCGGACAATTCCCGGACCTGTTCGGTGCGCTGCCGCTGCTCGGCCATCACCTGGTCGGCCAGGGCGTCGATCTCGCGCCGGATATAGGTTTCGAGGGCTTCATGCCGCTGGTTCTGCTCGTGCCGGATCTCCTCGAGCTCCTTTCGGAAAACCGCTTCCATCTCGTCCAGGCGGCGGCTGAACTCCCGCTTTTGGCCCCCGAACAGGATCTCGCGGATCTTGTCCACGCTGTTGTCGTCACCCGCAGCATCTTTCCCGGCGATGCCCTCGTCCTGCGCGGCACCGAGATCCTGGGGCGAGGGATGGGGTTGCGCCTCCAGCCCGGCTTCCACGGCGTCCACCAGTTCTTCCGCCGTCATCTCATCGTTTCCCATAAACTCCCCTGTCGCATCTTTTTCAGAAACCACGTATTACAATATTTTCAGATAATTTATCACAAAACGGGCTGCAATGGGACCATAAATCGACAGCAGGGCATGCGGAAACGGCAGGGATCGGCACTGCAGATGACGGGCAAAGGGCTTGGGCCGGGTGACAGCCCCCGGAAACGCCCGGCGGCCGCTGTACAGACAGGAGAGCGGCCGCCGGGATGGGAAACATCCGGGATTCGAGACGAACTTCCCGGAAAACGAGCTTTCAGGAAAAATGGGGGAGCCGCCCCTGGAACGGCTCACCCTGGTGCATCTCCGACACATAAAACCGGGCGGCGGCAAGGGCTTCGACCACGACGCTGGTCGGCCGGTCGACGATGAAGACTTCCCCGGTATTCAGGACGTAGTCCCGGGGATCACCGGCCTGGGTGACCCACAGCGATCCTTCGAGGCAGACGAGCATCTGCCACCGCCGGGAGCGGGGCAGCCGACGGGTGGCGGATTTTTTCAATTCGATTTCAAACATGGGGCTGCCGACACGGCGATCCTGCCCCCCGATGGCGTCCGTGACGTCCGTGGATTGTTTGAAATTTGCGATGACAGCCATGGCACCTCCTTCGCCCTTTGGGCGCTCGTTTGGTTGCGTCGGGTATTGATGGTTGCATCCTATCCGCGGCCCGGATATAATACCAGATACAGAAATCAACATTTGTCACCGGAACAGCCCTTTCCATCGGGCAGCTGTACCGGCCGGAAACGCGTCATCTGTACCCCTTTTGCGGTTGTTTCGAAGGCGGAGGCCATCCCCATGGACGTTCGGCCGCATCCTTTTAAATATGAACAGCTGGCGGATGAAATGGCCGAGCTGATCCGCTCCGGCACCTTTCGGCCTGGCGACCGCATCCCATCGATCCGCCAGATGAGCCGGCGGAAGCAGGTCAGCGTCTCGACGGTCATGCAGGCCTACTGCGCCCTGGAAGCCCGCGGGCTCATCGAAACCCGCCCCCGTTCCGGCATCTTCGTCCGCACCGCCCTTCCCCGGCTGATGCCGGAGCCCCGGATCTCGTCGCCCGAGCCCGATCCCGCCCGGGTGACGGTGGAGGAGATGGTGCGGATGATCATCCTGGATGCCTTCAACCCGGACCTTGTCCCCCTGGGGGCCGCCTACCCCAGCCCGGACCTCATGGCCACCGGCAAGCTGGCGCGCCTCCAGGCTGCAATCGCCCGGCGCAAGGGCGAAAAAAGCGGGATGTATGCCCTGCCGCCCCAGGGCGCCCTGCCCCTCCGCGTCCAGATCGCCCAGCGCGCCGCAGCAGTCGGGTGCCGCATCCGGCCCGACGAGCTGGTGCTGACCACGGGATGCGCCGAGGCGGTCAGCCTCTGCCTCCGGGCGGCCTGCCGCCCCGGCGACATCGTAGCGATCGAATCCCCCATCTGCTTTGACGTCCTCCAGTGCATCGAAGCCCTTGAACTTCGGGCCCTGGAGATCCCCACCCACCCCCGGAACGGCATCCGCCTGGAAACCCTCGAATTCGCCATCGAGCACAACCCGGTCCGGGCCTGCATCGTCATCTCCAACTTCAACAACCCCCTGGGCAGCTGCATCCCCGAGGAGCGGAAGCAGGCCCTGGTCGCCCTGCTGGCGAAGCATGAGATCCCGCTGATCGAAAACGATATCTTCGGCGACATCCACTTCGGCCCGGATCGCCCCGGCATCTGCAAATCCTACGATCAGAAGGGTCTTGTCATGCTCTGCTCCTCCTTTTCCAAAACCATCTGTCCGGGCTGCCGGGTGGGCTGGGTGGCGGCCGGGCGGCTACTCAAGCGCATCGAATGGCTGAAATACACATCGACCATGGTCTCGGCGACCCTGCCCCAGCTGGCGTTCGCGGAATTCCTGGCCTCCGGCGCCTGCGAGCAGCACCTGCGGCGCATCCGGCGCACCTACGAGCGGCGTGTGGCCGCCATGATCCAGGTGGTCGAACGATCCTTCCCCGAGGGCACCCGCGTCACCCGGCCCTCGGGGGGATTTCTGCTCTGGCTGCAGCTGCCGGAGAACGCCGACGCCTTCGAGGTCTACCGGCGGTCACTCCAGTCCGGGATCGCTGTCACCCCCGGGCACATCTTCTCGTCCAGCGATCATTACCAGGACTTTATCCGGCTCAACGCAGCCCATGGCGGCGACGGCATCCTCGCGGCCGTCGAAACGGTCGGCCGCCACGCCGCCGCCGTCGCCCGGGGCTCCAGCTGAAAAACATGCGGACCGAATCCGCATGCCCGGCGGGGCGGTGTCCATCGACGTGGCCACCGACAGGGGGTGCGCGGTGATCCGGACCGTTCCGAAGCATCCCCCGACCCCACACGACGGCTGAACGCCGCTGCCCCCGGTGCGCTTTGCTGGAGGCCTCCTTGGGTGATCCCCCCATGACAATTGGGTAGAACCCCTAGTCGAATCAGGGAATCAACCTATATACCGGACGGATATTTTTGTCATAATATATCCGTCATTAAAGCCTGCAGGAAAATGGAAAGAATGCCCGCCGTTCTGCCCGGGCATTCCCAGGGCGCCTGCCCCGGCCCCAACAGGCAGCACCGGAACCGCAGGGCTCACGAACACGACTTCCTATTGGATCGCGCACCATTAGCGCCGGCGAAGAATGCTTGACAAGGATACCGACGAAGAGGAGACAACGCTATGAAAGAGCTGATTACAACGATTGCACAGGCACTGGTGGATCATCCGGCACAGGTGGAGGTGATGGAACTCGGCGGGCAGCAGACCAGCGTACTGGAGCTGAAGGTCGCCAAGGAGGACATCGGCAAGGTCATCGGCAGGGGCGGCCAGACCGTGGCGGCGATGCGAACCATCCTCAACGCTTCATCCCGGAAAGGGAACAAACGCTTCATTCTCGAGATTTTCGAATAGACCCGGAACCAGAGACAATCCAGCCGTTATCCATCGGCGATGGCGGCGGCCGCGAGTTCAATCGGATGCCGGACGGGCAGATCTCCCATCTCCTCCATCTGCATCCGGCAGGTGGGGCAGTCGGTCACGCCGACGGCCGCACCCGAGCGGTCGAGCCGGGCGATCATCTCCGCGCCGATTTTCCGGCTCAGGTCGTCGTTGGCGACGCACATGCCCCAGGTTCCGGCCATGCCGCAGCAGTGGCCTTTCAGGTCGACAGCCGCCAGGTCCGGGATCCGCGCCAGGAGGGAGAGGGAGCTTTCCGGCGACGGCTGGACCTTCAGGTGGCACGGCATGTGGTAGGCGGCGCGGAGAGGCATCGGCCCGAGGGGCAGCCGCTCGCGAAAATCCCCGATCAGGCGGCTGATGTGCATCGTTTTTGCCTGGATGGCTCCCACGCCGGCGGCACCCGCAAGATCCCCCCACTCCCGCATCAGGGAGAGGCCGCAGGAGGAGCACGTGACCACCACGGCATCCACCTCACTGGCCAGGCGCCCCCACCGGGCGAGATTTTTCCGAATCTTTGCCGCCGCCTGGCGGGTCATGCCCTTGGCCAGCATGGGCAGGCCGCAGCAGTGCTGATGGGGCACGAAGACCGTCATGCCCATGGCCGTCAGCACCCGGACGGCGGCCTCGCCGATCTCGGGCCGGATGTAGGAGGCGTAGCACCCCGCAAAATAAAGCACCCGGGGGCGGCCCCCGCTGGATGCGGCCGGGACCCGCTCGAAGAGGGAACGGGCGGGGAAACAGGGGCGGCGCCGTCGAGCGGATACGTTGGCGAACCGCTCGGCCGCCCGCCTGGCGGGCCGGGTCTCCGCCAGGCGCTTCAACGATTCCGGAAGCTTTCGGGTGGTCCGCCCGGCCAGCTCGACAGCCGTGAGCAGCCGATGGTCCAGGGAGATCCCGAACCGCTGGACATACTGGGCCCGGGCCTCCACCGCCAGCTTGGGGATGTTGACCCCCGACGGGCACTCGTGAACGCAGCTCCCGCAGTGGACGCACTGCGCCATCACCTGCTGGAACGCCCGGCGGTAGAGTGCCTTTTCGGGCAGCGCGCCGCTGATGAGCGCCCGCAGGAGGTTGGCCTTGGCCTTGGGCGCGGCGTCTTCGTCGCGGGTGAATTTGTAGACGGGGCACATGCGGGTGGCCGTCGTCACGGTGGTGCATTTGCTGCAGCCATGGCATTTCTCGGCCTCCCGGACAAATCCCTCGGGCCAGGCCAGGGCCTTGCCCGGCATGTCGGCGGCGGCGTATTCCGCCCCGAACCGGAGGGCGCGGGCCATCTGGTCCGGCTCGTGGCGGGTCTTGATCTCGGGGTTGAAGATCCCCGACGGGTCCAGGCAACGCTTGACCGCGGCAAAAAGATCGTAGATCTCCGGGTAGCGCCGCCGGATGTAGGCGCTCCGGAGGCGACCGTCGCCGTGCTCGCCCGAGACCGTTCCCCCCAGGCCCTCGACCAGTGCGTAGACGTCGTCTGCAATGGGTTTGAGTAGGGCCACATCCCCGGCATCCCGGAGGTCGAGGAGCGGCCGGGTGTGGAGGAGACCCTTGGCGATGTGGCCGGAGGTGACGAAGCGCACGCCCCGCCTTTCCAGGATCTCGTAAATTCCCTTGAAATACGCCGCCAGATGGTCCGTGGGCACGGCCGCGTCCTCGATGAGGGCCAAAATCTTCTTCTCCCCCTTAAGCCGGTAGAGGATCGGCACCGCAGCCTTGCGAACGGCCCAGAACCGTTCCTTCTCCCCGCCGGATACGGCGATGTGGATCTCCCGGCTCAGCCCCGCGCCCGCCAGGAGTTCCCTGGCCGCTGCTGCCGCACGGGCACATGCCGCAGCCGTGTCGCCGTCAAACTCGATGAGGAGGAGGTTGTCGACCCCCTCGGGAATCTGCTCCCGGAGGGCGGGGTCGTTCTCGCGGGCAAGCCCCAGGAGGGATTTGTCCATGACCTCGATGCCCGAAGGGCCCATGGGCAGGAGCTGCTGCACCGCCGCAGCCGAGCGGACGATGTCGTCGAAGGCGGCCACCACCAGGCTGTCGAAGGGCGGCTTTTCCCGGAGCCGGAAGGTGAGGCGGACGGCGATGCCCAGGGTGCCCTCGGCCCCGGCAAAGAGCCGCGCCAGGCGGAGGCGCCCGCCGTCGACCAGCCCCCGGAGGTTGTATCCGGCCACGTTGCACCGGATCGGGGGATAGGCCCGCTCGATGGCATCCGCGTTTTCGGTGTACAATCGGGCCAGTTCCCGGAGATGCGCCGGAAGGGCGCCGATATCCCGGCCTTCAATCTCCGAGAGGACGATCCGGCGGGCGTCGCCCGTCACCACCTCGGCGTCCAGGAGGTAGTCGGCCACATTGCCGTACTTGACGCTGTGGGCACCGCTGGCGTTGGTGGCGACCATGCCTCCGAAGGTCGCGTACTCCCCGCTCGAAGGGTCCGGCGGAAAGAAGCGCCCCGTCCCGGCGAGGGCCGCCTCCAGCTGGCCCAGGCGATATCCGGGCTCGCATTCGAAGATGCCCCGTTCGAGGTCGATCCGGATCAGCCGGTTCATGTGGCGGGTGAAATCGACCACGATGCCACCGCCCAGGGCCCCGCCGCAGAGCCCGCTCCCGGCCCCGCGGGGATGGACCGAAACCCCTTTCTCCCGGGCGAACGCCGCCGTCGCCTCGACATCTCCGGCATGGCGGGGGTAGACCACGGCGGCAGGCACCTTCTGGAAGATGCTGCCGTCCGTCGACAGGAGCTGCCTGCGCAGGGCATCGGTGCGGACCTCGCCGTCGATGCGCCGTGCCAGGGAATCCAAACCGTGCGTGCTCATCGCCGCTCCTTCTCCGGCCGGCTCATCCGTCGGCGGACTCCGGACCTTGGACCAGTTCGACAGCGGCCCGCAGCCCCAGGAGGTAGCTCTGCACCCCAAAGCCGGAGATCTGCCCCCGGGCCACGGGCGCGACCACCGACGTCCGCCGGAACGCCTCCCGGGCATGGACATGGGACATGTGAACCTCCACGACCGGGATGGTCAGGATGCCGAGGGCGTCCATGATGCCGTAGCTGTAGTGGGTCCAGGCGCCGGCGTTGATGACGACCGCATCCGTCCCGTCCCCATGGGCCTGGTGGATCCTTTCCACCATCTCCCCTTCATGGTTGGTCTGGAAGCATTCCACCGCGGCCCTCAGTTCGTCCCCCAGCTTTGCCAGCCGCCGGTCGATCTCGTCCAGGGTGATGGTGCCGTATTGGCCGGGGTCCCGCTTGCCGAACATGTTGAGATTGATGCCGTGCAGCACGAGCACTTTTTTCATGGGATCTCCTCCGTTGGGGGCCGCCCCCGGCGTCGGCGCCCGGAAAGGGGTGGCGGCATCAGGATGCTGGATCCGCCTGGCAGGCCTCGAGGATGCGCCCCGCGACCTCTTCCGGCGTTCTGCCGGAGGTCCGGACCTGCGGGAACCGGGCATACCCCGCCGCCCGCTCCTTCAAGAGCGCCAGGATGCGCGCCAGGGGATCTCCGCCTTCCAGGAGAGGGCGCACCGCCCCCGCATCCCCGGCCACCCGGGCCAGAATCTCCTCCGGGGCCGCCTGCAGGCAGAAGACGCGCCCGCTTCTGCCGAGGGTTTCGGCGTTTTCGGGGTCGAGCATCATCCGGCCGCCCGTCGCCACCACCATGCCCTCCCCGGCGGCGAGCTCCCGCGCCACCGCCGCTTCCAGGCAGCGGAAGGCGGCTTCGCCCTCTTCCTGGAAAATCTCGGGAATGGTTTTCCCGGAGCGCGCCTGGATCCGTTCGTCCGTATCCACGAAGCCGTATCCCAGATGCCGCGCTAGGATTTTTCCCACGGTGGTCTTCCCCGTGCCCATGAATCCGGTGAGGATGATGTTGGGCCTTGGCATGATTCTCCCGCCCCGCCGCTGGCTGACGCCGCAGCTACCCCTGCGGCTCCTGCCGGCGTTTCGTCATGTATTCGTTGAAGCGCCAGATGTGCTTTCTGGCAAGATCTCCAGCCTGGTCCGCATCCCCGGACTCCACCGCCGCAAGGATCTCCTTCAGGTCCCGGAAGTTCTGCTGGAGCCGCTCCTGGTCCGGGGGAAGGAAGGTGTCGTAGTAGGGCTGGATGTTGTCGTGGACCATGTTGTGGATGAAAATGTAGATGGGGTTTCCCGTGATCCGGGCCACGGCCTGGTGGAATTTCTTGTCGACGTTCAAAAACGCGCGCCATTCCGAGATCCCCCCAGCCACATGCGCTTCGGCCTCGGCCAGAAGCGAACGCAGCACCGCCACATCGGCCTCGGCCGCCCTGTCAGCTGCCTTGGCCGTAACGATGCCTTCGATGTCCTCCCGGAATTCCTGGAGGTGGTCGAGGGAGATCTTGCGGAACCGGAGCATGAGCCCCAGGCTTTCGGTCATGGTCTCGGCGATGGCGGCCGTGACCATGGCGCCGCCGTTGACCCCGAGGCGGATCTCGATCAACCCCTTCTGTTCGAGCACCCGAAGCGCCTCCCGGAGGGTGCCCCGGCTGACATGAAAAATTTCCCGCATCTCCCGTTCCGAGGGCAGCATGTCCCCCCGCTGGAACTCCCCGCTCAGGATCGCTTCCTGAATCTGGTCGACCACGTCCTGGAAGATCCGGCTTTGCCTGGCGACGCGGAATGGCGCGCCCTTGGACGTTAAACCCGAATGTTTCGGCATGACTGCAAAACCTTCCCGATGAAGACACGCGCGCACCGGCCATGGCGGTCATGCCATGTCGATTCGAAAAATGGTGTCGACGTATAATGATCCAACCATTTTAACAGGAGGCAAGGCGCGGGTCAACCGCCATGTAGCTCGGGTCCGGGGCGGCTTCTCAGCAGAAAGGCCTCGAGTTCCGGATACGGACGGGCCCCCACGAGCAAGGCCTCCCCGATCTTGAACGAAGGCACCGCCCGGATGCCGATCCGCCGGGCATATGCCCAGTCCGCATCCACGGAGGACCGGAAGGTCCGCGCTTCCAGCACGGCCCGGGCCGCTTCCGGCTCGAGGCCGGCATCTGCGGCGATGGCCGTCAGGACCGGGATCTCCGCGAGGTTTCGGCCATCGGCAAAATAGGCCCGGAACGCTGCATCGTGAAACGCCCGGCCCCGGCCCATGGATGCCGCCCAGTGCCCAAGCTCCTGGGCCAGACGGCTGTTGTAGGTTCGGCGGCGGTCCCCGAAGGGGAGCCCCTCCCGGTCCGCCTCGGCCTTGAGCCGCGCCATCATGCCGGGAATGTCGACGGGCTGTCCTGCAAACAGCGCCTCCAGGGTCATCCCCTCTGCAGGGGTTTCGGGGTGGAGGGGAAAGGCCACCCATCGAACATCCATCTCATACGTCTCTTCCAATCGTTCAATACGCCCGGTAATGAAATAGCACCAGGGTCAGACATAGTCGGAAAAGATCTCCAATCGTACGGGATCCGTCATGATTCCATCCTCCTGGTTCCAGGGCGGCCTGCCGCCCCTGAGAAAAGGCCCAGACCCCGGAACCGGTCCGGGTGCAGGGGCGTGAGGTTCAATTCCGGCCGCTCGCCGGCGGCCAGCTGGGCGGCCATCAACCCTGAAATGGGCGCCTGGGTGACGCCGAGCATGCCGTGTCCCGCGGCCACGATCAGGTTGTCGTATGCATCCGTATGCCCGAGATAGGGAAGGCCGTCCGGGCTGCAGGGACGGAACCCCTGCCAGATCTCCTCCACCGCCATGGCGGACGGGTCGATATCGGGAAAATAGTCGCACATGCTGCGAACCACCGACAGAACGCGCCGACGGCCCCAGGATTCGTCGAAGCCGGCGAATTCGAGGGTCCCCGCCACCCGGAAGCGCTCTCCCAGCGGCGTCAGGACGGTCTTGGCCTCCGACAGCCCCACGGGGATCACGGGGCAGGCGTCCGTCCGGACAAAGGTGACGCTGTAGCCCTTGGCCGGCTGCATCGGCAGATCGATCTTCAGCCCCGTCACGATGCCGGGCGACCAGGCCCCGCCGGCCAGAACGAAATGGCGTGCGGAGATCCCCCCCCGGTCCGTTTCGACGGCGCGGATCCGTGAACCGGAGATCCGAAACCCCGTCACCATGGTCGACTCCCGGATCTCGACCCCCATGCCGCGCACGTGCGTCGCAAGCTGTTCGACGAATCGACGGGGGTCGATATGGGCGTCCTGGGGGTAGAAAATACCGCCGACGGCACGGGTAGGGCGGCCGCCGGTCATCTCGGCGACGGCTTCCGACCCGACGATCTCGGGGATGATGCCGAATCCCTCGAGGAGCCGGGCATCTTCGACCCCTTCCTCATATCCATGGCGGGTGCGGAACACCTCCAGGAAGCCCTGGTGCGAAAGTTCGAGGTCCAGCGGCAGTCCGGCCTGCAGCGCCTGGAACTGAAGGAGTCCGCCAAGATTGAGATCCCGGAGGACGGGGATGCCGGCGCGGCACCGGTACGGGCGGGAGGCGCGCTGGAAGAGCATCATCCAGCGGAGGAGCGCCGGATCGAGGCGGGGCTTGATGGAAAACGGGCTTTCGGGGTGGAGCATCCACTTCAGCCCTTTGGCGATCTTCCCCGGTGACGAAAGGGGAATGCTGTAGCTGGGCACAATGAGGCCCCCATTAGCGGCGGAGCATGCCCCGCATACGCGGTCCCGATCGACAACCGTCACCTTGAAGCCACGCTGCCTCAGGTAAAAGGCCGAGCAGATGCCGACGGCGCCGCCGCCGATGATCACCACATCCGTATCATATCGCTTTGTCATTTTTTTCAGCTCATTTATCCTTTCCGCTGCCGGCCGCGCATTCCCCCCGCCGCCATGATGGGGCGAAAATGGGAGCGTCGGCCGTTGTCGGCGGCAGCGCCCATACAACGACGCCGGCAGGGGGCGCGTTGGCCATCCATGGGAACGCCGGCATCGGGACCGATAGGTCTATAGCCCCCAGCGGCCCTGCACGCAAGCATAACTTCCATCCGGGTCGTCGGGGGCAGCGGTTCCGGGCGCCTTCGTCCTTGATCATTCTGCCAAAAGACGATAGATAGTGTATCATTTATCTTTCGCGTTTCATGAGCCGGTGGTCTCCGGATCCATCGCGTGAACGAAGCTCGAAAGTTGAGCAGTCTACAATAAGTCAGATCAGGCGACGGAACGGGAGCCGTGAACATACTACCGCTCCCGGAAAATTGTTTTGGAGTCCGTCTAAAAGCACCATTTTAGACCTTCTTTCGAAATAATCCCAGGAGCGCCGGATGCCATTCGAAACCGCTCACCCCAACCCGGAAGGACGTGTACATGGAAGGTCGCATCAAATGGTACAACGAGAAGAAAAAATACGGATTCATCACGAGCGAAGAACACGGGGATATATTTCTTTATTACAAAAACATAAAGGAATTCGGTCATTTCGGCTTCCAGGAAGACGACCTTGTCAGCTTTGACCTGAAAACCACCCCCCAGGGAAAGCAGGCCGTCAATGTCCGGCCGGTGAAGCCCTTCTGACCCCTTCGCCGGAATCCCGCAGCACTGACCGGGCTGCCGCTGCCTGCGGTCTGTTTTCCCCGACGGTGAAGAGACATGGATGGATACCGCAAGATCATCCACATCGACATGGACGCCTTTTATGCCGCCGTGGAGCAGCGGGACCGACCCGAACTCCGTGGCAAACCGGTCATCGTGGGCGGCGATCCCCGCAAGCGGGGGGTTGTCGCCGCCTGCTCTTACGAAGCCCGGCGTTTCGGGGTCCATTCCGCTCTGCCGGGGAAGATCGCCCTGCGGCGGTGCCCCCACGGGATTTTTCTCAGGCCCCGTTTTGACGTCTACCGCCGGGTGTCGGCCGAGATCCGGGATATCTTCCACGAGTATTCAGACCTGGTCGAACCCCTCTCCCTCGACGAGGCGTTTCTGGATGTCACCCGCAATAAGAAGCAGATCCCCTCTGCCACCATTACGGCCGAATGCATCCGGCGGGACATCCGCTCCCGAACCGGCCTGACCGCTTCTGCGGGTATCTCGTTCAACAAATTTCTGGCCAAGGTCGCCTCGGACGAGAACAAGCCCGACGGGATTACCGTTGTCCCCCCCCATGCCGCGGATCAGTTCATCGACCGGCTGGCGATCCGCAAATTCTTTGGCGTGGGAAAGGCGACCGAGGAAAAGATGCGGGCCATGGGAATCCGGACCGGCGCGGATCTGAAACGATTCCGGAAGGAGGATCTCGTCCGCCGGTTCGGCAAGGCCGGCATCTATTTTCACGACATCGCCCATGGAAGGGATCACCGGCCGGTCAACGCCAACCGGGTGCGAAAGTCCATCAGCAAGGAGACCACCTTTTCAGAGGATATCGAAGGAAGGACGCCGATGGTCGCCGTATTCGAACGGCTGGCCGGCGAGATCGAGGCGCTCGTCCGGGCGCATGACGTTTATGGGATGACCTTGACCATCAAGATCCGGTATTCGGATTTCCGCAGCATCACCCGGAGCGTGACCCTGGAGCAGCCTTTCCGGGATGCAGCGACCATGACGGCCCAGGCCTGCAGGCTCCTGGACAGCACCGACGCCGCGGGCCGCCGGGTGCGGCTGTTGGGCATGGGCATCTCGAACTTCGCATCCCAGGCGCCTTCGGGCACCTGTCGGCAGCTGCACCTGCCATTTGTCGACGCTTCCGGCCAATTCCAGCCGGAAACACCCTGGCATGGATAATCCACTTGCATCGGGGCGGCATCAGCCGCCGCCATCCAGGATGGGAGCGGTATAGCGGGCGTCGACCCACCCCGTCTGCCCGCCGGGCGTCACCACCGAAAGCCACCCATTCTTTTCGCCCGTGACATCCATCATCTCACCCTTTCGCACCTGTTGGAGGATGCCGTAGTTCGGCCCCGGGCCGGACCGGACATTCAGGAGCGCCGCAACAACGGAGACCCGGGTGTACACGGCCTCGCCCGCGGCAACTGGGGGCGGGGGAGCCGCCGGCGGGGCCACCACCATGTAACCCGTGGGGACCGGCCGGTAATAGACATCGTTATAATAATAGTGGAGCGACCCGCCGATATAGAAGCCGGCACAGCCGAGGGGCAGGCCCACGACGATGCTCCCCACCGCCGGACGCACCCATGCATATCCAGGGGAATAGTAGCGGTAGCGGGGCCGCCAGCGGGCATGGTAGCACCGGACGCCGGGGCGGCAGACGTGGCGGCGGTACGGGTACCGTCGATAATGGCGATACCGGGGCGCATGATAGCGCTTCCCATGATAGCGCTTCCCGGGATGGTTGCGATAGCCGTGCCGAACGGCGCGCCGATGACGGACCACCGGGCGGCCCCGGTGGATCCCGCGGCGGGATCCGCTGCGAGCGCCCCGATGATGTCGATATTCCCCTCTGCGGCCCCCCCGGTTGGGACCCCGATAGGATCCGCCGCGGGCGTGCCCCCGGTGGCCGCTATACCCATGCCCGCCCCTGCCGGAGCCGCCGCCGTTGTGACGCGAAGCATCCACGACGCCGACGGCGAAGATCAACAGACCGATCAGGGTCACGGCGATGGTTTTGGTGGTGCGTTTCCGGATCATGGCGCCCCCCTTGCATTCAAGACCTTTTGTCTTTTTGGACGCGTCAAATGCCAAAAAGTTTACATGCCTCTCATATGAATAAAGGTACGGGCCGTTGAGGGGTTCGTCAAATCGACGCCCGGGTCGGGCGCCGGGAAGGGGGTGCAGGCGAGGTGCAGACGCGGCGGGAGGCCCGGCGGTCCATCGTCCGGCACGGCGAGAGCCGGACGATGGCGGGCCTAGGCGGACTTCAGGACCGCGTCCGAACGCCCCCCCTCTATTTCGCTTTCGTTGGACATGGCAAGTACGGCCTCGATCTCATCGGCAAGCCCGTGGATCAGGCTGCCGGTCGTACGCTCCCAGCCCCGCCGGAAACCGATATCGGCATCGGTGTTGTAGGTTTCGGCCAGGCACCGCATCTTCATGATCGTCGTTGTCAATTCTTCCCGGATATCCATCATGTGCTCTCCTTTCCCAAAACAGGTTGGCTGGATGAAATTCCAAATGTTTACTTTAGTTAACATCTAAAAAAAAAGAGGTCTATCGATATTCCCGGCACACCCAGATGACCCGGCCGATCATCCGCACGCCGGCCGTCTCATCACCGCGTAGCACCATCGGCGCATACCGGGGATTGTCACTGTGCAGCACAAGCGCGTTCGGCTGCTTCTCGACACGCTTGACCAGGATCGCTTCGTCGACGCCGACGGCATAGATGGCGCCGGCCAGCATCTCGACCCGGGAACGGTCGATCAGGACCATGTCTCCATCCCGTATTTCCGGCTCCATGCTGTCGCCGGAGACATCCATGAGGACCATCCGGCCGGGGTCGCCTTTTTGCGTCAGCCAGGACCGCTGGAAGGCAAAATGCCCCTCGATCTTCGATGCCGTCTCAAAGGAGCCGCCGCCGGCCGAGAGCCGGGCCGCCACCTTGGGGACATGGACAAACGCCGCACCAGCCTCCTGCGAAGAAAACGTCAGCCCCTCGCCGGTCTCGAGCCATTCGGGATTGAGGCCGAACTTCCGGGACAGAATGAGGATCCATCTTTCCGGAACGGCGCCCTTGCGCTTCGCCTGGCTGACGGCGGCCCGGTGGATGTTCAGGACCGAGGCCAGCTCGTTCTGGGAAGCGATGCCGGTCGCCTCGAAAACCCTTCGGAGAAACATGTCGAAGCCTGCTGCGCTCATGGCGCCCTCCAGGGATCAGTTGGATGCATGGTCGGATGGTTGGCCAGTATTGTTAATTTTAATTAACACGCTCGGACGAAAACGGCAACCTTTTTTTCGGTGGCCGGAACATCGTCCGGATCTGCCTGCGGGACGCCTTTCAGCCGGGCAGATCCGGAATGATGCAGATTCATCTTAACATTGACAAGATTGTCTGATCCATAGTAAGAGAATATCATGTGAAGTAAGAGAATATCATGTGAAATTACCTGTTTCACATGGCTGAGCCGAATACATCCCCTCCATATCCTCAGCGAGGTGGAGGCCACCCCATCCGTTTCAGCCTCTCTCTATTCGGCGAGGCGATGACCGTCAACGCAGTTATGATAAACCTTCCGGCGCGCTTTTTCCCGCAAAAAGCGCTCGTTCCGTATCCCTTTACCCGACAAGCAAAGAAGACCATTATGAAGATTCGTACATCCATCTTGATCTTTTGCTCGATGTTGACCCTCCTGGCCTGCCAGAAGAAGCAGGAGGCCCCACCGGAGGCGCCCCCGCCCGAGGTTCAGGTGTTTGAGACCGAAGCCCAGGACGTGCCCATCTTTCAGGAGTTCGTGGGGCAGATCTACGGTGCCGAGGATATCGCCATCCGCGCACGGGTCGAGGGTTTTCTCGAGGAGATGCATTTCGACGAGGGATCGGAAGTTGAAAAGGGTACGCTGCTCTACGTCCTGGAAAGCCAGCCCTTCGAGGCCGATGTCGCCGCCAAGATGAGCCAGGTGGCCGAAGCCAAGACCGTACTGGCCAAGACGACCTCCGACCTCAACCGCATCCGCCCCCTGGCCCGGAAAAGGGCCGTCAGCCAGAGCGACCTCGACGGCGCCGTTGCGGCCTACGAAGCGTCCAAGGCCTCGGTGGAAGCAGCGGAGGCGAACCTCAGGGCCGCCAATATCCAGCTCAGCTACACGAAAATCCATGCCCCCATCACCGGCCTCATCGGCAAGACCCAGGCCAAGGAGGGGGATTTCGTTGGGCGCAGCCCCAACCCGGTCATCCTCAACGTCGTCTCCAACATCGACACGGTCCGCGTCGACTTCTTCCTGACGGAAAGCCAATTCCTGGCCATCGCCCGCAGGTATCTGGTGAAGGGCGACGATGTCGATCAGGAAGAAACACCCGAGGCGGAGCTCGAGCTGATCCTGGCCGACGGCTCCGTCTATCCCCACAAGGGCAAGCCGGACTTCGTTGACCGGGGTATTGACCCCACCACCGGCGCCATCCTCGTCCAGGCCTCCTTCCCCAATCCGGACAAACTCCTTCGCCCCGGCCTCTTTGCCAGGATCCGGACCCAGGTCGACGTGGCCAAGGACGGCATTCTCGTTCCCCAGCGGTGCGTCACCGAGCTCCAGGGCCTCTTCCGGGTCTTTGTGGTCGACGACCAGAACAAGGTCGAGGAGCGGCAGGTCACCATGGGGCCGACCATCGACAATTTCTGGCTGGTCAAAGACGGCCTCAAACCGGGGGAGAAGGTGGTGTACGAAGGGCTCCAGAAAATCGGAGACGGCGCCACCGTAAATCCGGTGGTGACGGACGTCAAACAGATCACCCCCAACGGGCAGTAGTCGAGATATGGGAAATTTTTTCGTCAGGCGGCCCATTGTCGCCATCGTCATCGCCATTATCACGGTCATCGTCGGTACGCTGTCGCTTCTCAGCCTTCCCATGGAGCAGTACCCCAATATCACCCCGCCGATCGTCGAGGTCCGGGCCACCTACACGGGCGCCAACGCCATCAACGTGGAGCAGTCCGTGGCCACCCCCCTCGAGCAGCAGATCAACGGCGTCGACAACATGATCTACATGAAGTCGATCAACGCCAACGACGGCACCATGGTGATCCAGACCTCCTTCGAGATCGGCACCGACCCCGACATGAACACGGTCTTCACCCAGAACCGGGTTTCGGCGGCCACCGCCAAGCTGCCCGAGGAGGTCAAACGCCTGGGGGTCACCACCGAGAAATCCCTCCCCAACATTCTCATGCTGGTGACCCTGACCGCCGAGGGCGGCCAATACGACCAGCAGTTTCTGGGAAATTACGCCCTCATCAACATCAAGGACGCCCTGGCCCGCCTCAAGGGGATCGGGAGAGTGAACGTCCTGGGGGCCAGCGACTATTCCATGCGGATCTGGATCAAGCCGGACCGGCTGGCGCAGCTCGGTATCACCGTCCCGGAAATCATGAACGCCATCCGCGCCCAGAACGTCATCGTTCCGGGCGGCAAATTCGGCGCCGAACCCGCACCGCCGGGGACCGAATTCACCTACACGGTCCGCCTGCCCGACCGGCTCCAGTCGGAAAAGGAGTTCGGCGAGATCGTGGTGCGGACCACGGAATCCGGGGCCCAGGTCAAGATCAAGCACATCGCCCGGGTCGAGCTCGGTGTCGAAACCTACAACAACTTCACCCGGCTCAACAACAAGGAATGCTCGATCATCGCCCTTTACCAAGCGCCGGGCTCCAACGCGGTCCAGCTGGCCAAGGACGTCCGGAAGGCAATGGAAGAGATGTCCGCATCCTTCCCCAAGGGGATCCGGTACGACGTCTCCCTCGACGCGACCCTCCCCATTACGGCGGGCATCGATGAGATCGTCGAAACCCTCTTCATCGCCCTGGCCCTGGTGATTTTCGTGGTTTTCATCTTCATCCAGGACTGGCGGGCGACCCTGATCCCCACCGTCGCCATCCCCGTCTCCCTCCTGGGTGCCTTCATCGCCTTTCCGCTTCTCGGCTTCACCATCAATGTCCTCTCGCTCCTGGGCCTCGTCCTCGCCATCGGCATCGTGGTGGACGATGCCATCGTCGTGGTGGAGGCCGTCCAGGTCAACATCGAAAACGGGATGGAGCCGAAGGAGGCGACCGTCCACGCCATGAAGGAGGTCACCGCCCCGGTCATCGCCACGACCCTGGTCCTGGTGGCGGTCTTCGTGCCGACGGCGGTCATGGGCGGCATCACGGGCCTCCTCTACCAGCAGTTCGCCATCACCATCGTGGTCTCGGTCTGCTTCTCGTCGATGAACGCCCTGACCCTGAGCCCGGCCCTCTGCGGCCTGCTCCTGAAAAAGCCCAAACCCTACCGCGGTCCCCTCGGGCTTTTTTTCAAAATGTTCAACGGCGTCTTCGACCGCTCCACCAACACCTACATCGGCTTCACCAACGTCTTCACCCCGAAGATCTTCATCGGCGTCGTCATCATCCTCGCCCTTACGGTCGGCACCGGGCTCATCGGCAGGATCGTCCCCGGCGGGTTCATGCCCGAAGAAGACATGGGATACCTCTTCGTCAATATCCAGCTCCCGGATGCGGCCTCGCTCCAGCGGGCGGATGCGGTGGCGAAAAAGGCGGAGGCGATCATCGGGCGGCACAAGGAGGCCGAATTCATCACCACGGCCACCGGCTACAGCATGCTCTCGGGCAGCAACGCCTCCAACGCCGCCTTTATCTTCGTCTCCCTGATCGACTGGTCTGAACGGGAAAAAACCGTCAAGGACCTGGTCAGCGAGCTGAACCGGGAATTCTTTTTCGGGATCAACGAGGCCCAGGTCTTCGCCTTCGGCCCGCCGGCCATCCCCGGGCTCGGCAGCGGCTCGGGCTTCACCATGCTGCTCCAGGACCGTACCGGCAACACCCCGGAATACCTGGGCAGCCAGGCCGCGAAGTTCATCGCCGCCGCCCAGGAGCGGCCTGAAATCGGCGCCGTCTTCACCACTTTCCGGGCCGACGTGCCCCAGCGGTTCATCGAGATCAACCGGGACAAGGCCCTCAAGGCCGGCATCGACCTGAACGACACCTATACCACCATCGGCGCCTTTCTCGGCGGCAGCTACGTCAATGACTTCAACCGCTTTGGCCGCCTTTACAAGGCCTACATCCAGGCGGAGCCCGAATACCGGCAGAAAAAGGAGCAGATCGATCTCTTCTTCATCAAGAACAAGGACGGTGAGAGCGTTCCCCTATCGGCTTTCGTGGATATCCAGAATGTCGTCGGACCCGACTTCACCAACCGGTTCAACCTGTTCCGGGCCGTCGAGCTGACCGGGGGACCGGCCAGGGGATACACCTCGGCCCAGGCCCTGGCCGCCCTCGAGGAGGTGGCGGCGGAGGTCCTGCCGCCCGAAATGGGCTACGCATGGAGCAACATGTCCTACCAGGAGAAGAAGGCCGCCGGCTCCGGCGCCATCGTCTTCGTCTTCTCGCTGCTCTTCGTGTTCCTGATCCTGGCGGCCCAGTATGAGAGCTGGTCCCTGCCCTTCAGCATTCTTCTGGGGACGCCCTTTGCCATCTTCGGCGCCTTCGCATTCGTGCTCCTGGCCCGCCAGTACGACCTGGCCTACGAGAACAACGTCTTCGCCCAGATTTCCCTCGTCATGCTCATCGGCATGGCGGCCAAGAACGCCATCCTCATTGTGGAGTTCGCCAACATCAAGTTCAACGAAGGGCTTTCCCTTTTCAGCGCCGCGGTGGAGTCGGCCAAGCTCCGGTTCCGGCCGATTCTCATGACCGCCTTTTCGTTCATCCTGGGGATCCTGCCCCTGGTGGTGGCCTCGGGCGCCGGCGCGGAATCAAGGAAGGTAATGGGGATGGCGCTCCTGGGCGGCATGACCGTGGCGACGCTCCTGGGCGTCTTTTTCTATCCCATGCTGTTTGTATTCATCGGCAAGATCGCCCGGTATGAAAAAAAACGCGACCAGGCATCCGGACGTGAACCCGATTCCCAAGCCGCTTCCCAAAACGAGAAGGTTTGACCCCATGAGATCCGGCCAATCCCATCAAGCGCTCAAGATCGTCTCCCTGGCGATTTCCATTTTCCTTTTCGGCTGCACCGTCGGCCCGGATTTCAAGCCGCCGGTGGCGGAGACCCCGGAAAACTATCGATTCGGGGACCCGCAGACGGCAAGGGCCGTCAACCTCAAGTGGTGGGACCTCTTCAATGACCCGGTCCTCTACAAGCTTGTCATCATGGCCCTGGAGAACAACCGCGACCTCAAGATCGCCGCCAGCCGGGTCTCCGAAGCCCGCGCGGTCCTGGGCTTCACCCGGGCGGACCAGTATCCGGCCCTTGACATCGAAGCCGGCGCCAGCGCCGGGAACTTTTCGGGCGTCCGGTCCGACGACACCAACACGAATCTCTTCGTCGCCCCGATCCTGAGCTGGGAGATCGATTTCTGGGGGAAATTCCGGCGGGCCACCGAGGCCGCCCAGGCAGAGCTGCTGGCATCGGAGTTCGCCCTCCGGACGGTGCAGCTGAGCCTCATCTCCGAGGTGGTGGGCACCTATTACCTCCTGCTCGATTTCCACCAGCGCCGGAGCATCTCCCAAAACACCCTCAAATCCCGGGTGAATAGCCTTGACATCATCCAGCAGCGCTTCGACGAGGGCATCATCCCCGAGATCGACGTCAACCAGGCCCAGATCCAGAAAGAGATCGCGGCGGCGGCCATTCCCCAATTCGAACGCCTCATCGCCCAGAACGAGAACGCCCTCAGCACGCTGCTGGGGCAGCTCCCCAAGGAGATCCAGAAGGGCCGGCCCCTGGCCAGCCAGACGATCCCGCCGGACATCCCCACAGGGCTGCCCTCGGCCCTCCTCAACCGCCGGCCCGACATCGCCGAGGCCATGGCCGTTCTCGAAGCCCAGAACGCCCTGATCGGCGTGGCCGAGGCGCTGAGATATCCGGCCATCTCGCTCACCGGACTCCTGGGCGCGGCCAGCTCCGAGCTCTCCTCCGTCACCTCCGAAGGCGGCATCTGGTCCGTAAGCGGCGGCCTCTTCGGCCCCATCTACAATTTCGGCAAGAACATCCGGCGGGTGGAGATCGAAGAGGAAAGGACCAAGCAGGCCCTCTTCATCTATGAGAACACCATCCTCACGGCCTTCAAAGAGGTCGAAGACGCCCTGGTGGAGATCGAGACCTACCGGGAGCAGGTCGCCGCGGTCACGCGGCAGCGGGACGCCGCCAAGAACGCCAACGACCTGGCCAAGGAGCGATACGACCAGGGCGTCACCAGCTACCTGGAGTACCTGGATGCCGAAAGGACCCTCTTTTCAGCCGAGCTGGAGCTCTCGGAGCTTCGGCAACTCTACCTCAGGGCCTACGTGAAGCTGTACAAGGCCCTGGGCGGCGGCTGGATCACCAAGGCCGAAATGACACCGAAAACGCCTTAATTGCAGCATATCCATCTTGATCGCATAATAGATCTGAGTCAAAAAACTCAATGGGTTTTTTTCCCACTGCAAATGAGGGGTTTCCCCTATATACAAAAAATAGAAATGAATATAATAAAAGAATAAATACATTAAGCTACGCTTCTCTATCCTGAACAATCCCGCTGTTAAGACGATTCAGGTCGCCCTGCATTCCATCCGATTCTATATCTCACACCGGACATTCTCCTCCGTTGACAACCCCAAAAGATTCTTTCGTTAACCTCTTACCACCAAAATGCTCCTTCAGACCGAACTGTCTTATTTTACCATGAGCCACCTGTAAAAGGGTTTATCCCTCTGGGTGGATTTGGAGCGACAACCCATCAGTGGAGGTTTTCAATGCCGGTCACACCCACTTATCCAGGCGTGTACATCGAAGAAGTTCCAAGTGAGGTCAGAACGATCACGGGGGTTTCAACATCGGTCACGGCATTTCTCGGGTTTTTGAGGCGAGGCCCGATGAATCAGGCTGTCCAAATCTTCAACATGGGAGACTTTAACCGGGAATTCGGAGGGTTGGACGCTGAAAGCGAGGTAAGCTATGCCCTCCAGCAGTTCTTCCTGAACGGTGGCGCTGAAGCCTGGGTGGTCCGCACCGCGACAGGTGCCAAGAAGGCGACGTTGAAGATCTTGGACAACGGCGGTGCAGCGTCCCTCGAAATTGAAGCGATAAACGAAGGCGTCTGGGGCAATCATCTGCGGGTCAGCATCGATTACAATCCATCCGCCCCGTCCCTGTTCAACATGACGGTCTCGGAGTATGCCGGCAGCGGGGAAAATCCCAGAACCGTCCGCTCTGAGGTTTTTCGAAATCTATCGATGGATCCCAAGGATGCATCGTGGGCGAAAGCGGTCGTCAATGACAGAAACTCTGGCTCAAAGCTGATTCAAATAGAAAAGACCCATGCCAATGCCCCGGCGCAAAACGGGACGGTTTCAGGCGACCTATCCTCTTTTTCCGCGGTCGCGCTGACGGCGAGCTCCCCGGCTGTCGATGTCACCATCGGGACGGAGGGGAGCTATACCGCGAAATTCAAGGAAAAACCAGCTACCCTGGAAAAAGCCCGGTCCGCGCTTGAATCCGCCATCCGTTCCAGCAAGCCCGACAACCCGGCGTTCGCCTCTGCCGAGGTGGCACTCTTTCAAAACCGGCTTCGGATTCTCGCCGGCCCCACATCCGCATCTTCGCGCATCGCCTTCGGCTCCGCAGGGTCCGATCCAACGGCAGAGGAGTTAGCGTTGGACACGGCATCGGCCCTCTCCTTTGACGGGGCTGTTTCAGGTAACCTTTCATCGTCTCTGGCGTTGAGTGCCGGGAAGCCTGCAGTAAGCGTAACCATCGGAAATGAAGGCCCACACCTGGCGGAATTTGCGATGCCAAAGCCCACTTCACTGACCGATGTCCGGTCCCGCCTGGAAAACGCCATCCGCGGGGCTGGCAAGGGGCAGACGTTCAAAGCAGCACGTGTGGCAGTCTATAGCCAGCCGGGTGATCACCGGCTCATTGTGATACCCGGCATCTCCGGCGTCAAGGTGTCATTTGCCGCCACGCCGACCGACAATACCACCGTATCCCAGCTGAAGCTGAACACGGCATCGGTTATGTCGGCGGAGGGGTTGGTTTCAGGCGATATCCCATCACCGCCAACGCTGAGCGCGGTCGTGCCAGCGCTGAAAGTAACCATCGGAAATGAAGGCCCTCACACGGCAACGCTCAGCCCAAAGCCCACTTCCCTAAACGATGCCAGGACCCGCCTGGAAGAGGCGATCCGCAGCGCCGACAAAAAGAAAAACCAGGCCTTTACCGGAGCGCGCGTGGCACTATACTCGCAGGCGGGTGAACATCGGCTTGTTGTGATACCCGGGCACACGGGAAATACCGTTGTGTTCACGGAAGCCCCCCAGGACGCAAAGACCGTCAAAGCGCTCAAGCTGGATACAGCAAGCGGTGCTGTTGCCAATGTACAGGAATACCGCCTCGGCGCCGGAGCGGCGATGCCGAATACCGCCCAAGGGTCGGGCGCTTCCGGATATGACGGATTACCGCCCGATGGTACGGCGCTGATCGGAGACCTGAACAGCAAGACAGGCATCTATGCACTGGAAGATGTAGATCTCTTCAACATCCTCTGTATCCCCCGGACGGCCATGGTATCGGGAAACGATCCCAAACCGCTGTCAGCATCCGAGGCCCAGCAGGTGATTGCCGTGGCCAATCATTACTGTGAGAAAAAGCGGGCCTTTTTCATCCTGGATACCCCCAACAACGTCGACGATGTTCAAGAGATCAAGAGTTGGCTCAAAAAGAGCGATAGCCTGCGCCACGCAAACGCCGCCGTATACTTTCCCCGTATTCGCATTGCCGACCCGCTCCATAAATTTCGCCCCCGATCCATCGGGGCCTGCGGCACCATCGCGGGACTCTATGCCCGCACAGACAGTGCACGCGGCGTCTGGAAGGCGCCCGCCGGGACCGAGGCCGTATTGAGGGGCGTTCAGTCCCTGGACTACAAATTGACCGATCAGGAGAACGGAACCCTGAACCCTCTGGGCATCAACTGCCTCCGAAATTTTCCGATTTACGGCAATGTAAGCTGGGGAAGCCGTACCCTGGTGGGAAGCGACCAGCAGGCGTCGGAGTGGAAATACATCCCGGTACGCCGGCTGACCCTCTTCCTCGAGGAAAGCCTCTACCGGGGGACCCAGTGGGTGGTCTTCGAACCGAACGATGAGCCGCTCTGGGCGCAGATCCGCCTCAACATCGGTGCGTTCATGCACAGCCTCTTCCGTCAAGGTGCATTTCAGGGAAGTACGCCGAGGGATGCATATCTGGTGAAATGCGACAAAGAGACCACCACACAGGACGACATCAACCGGGGCATCGTCAACATTCTGGTGGGCTTCGCCCCGCTCAAGCCGGCCGAGTTCGTCATCATCAAGATCCGCCAAATCGCCGGGCAGATTGAGACATAAGGAGGCACTCCCATGGCACAGTTCAGCGTGAACCCGCATCGGTTCGATCCATACAGAAACTTCAAGTTCCGCGTCAAATGGGACGGCCGGTACATCGCCGGGGTCAGCAAGGTGGGCGCCTTGAGGCGGACCACCGAGCTGGTGTCGCACCGCGAGGGAGGCGATCCCAGTTCGAGCCGCAAGCTGCCCGGAAAAATCACATACGAACCCATTACCCTGGAACGCGGGGTGACGCACGATACCGAATTCGAAAAATGGGCCAACAAGGTCTGGAATTATGGTGCCGGCCTGGGCATGGAGGTGTCGCTCGAGGATTTCCGCAAGGACATCATCATCGACGTCTTCAACGAAGCCGGCCAGAAGGTGATTTCCTACAAGGTCTACCGCTGCTGGGTGTCGGAATATCAAGCCCTGCCCGAACTCGACGCCAACGGGAATGCCGTGGCGATCCAAACCCTGAAGCTGGAAAATGAAGGCTGGGAGCGGGACTATGACGTGACCGAACCGTCAGAGCCCAGTTTTGTCGAGCCCTCGGGATAACCATGAACACCGCCGTGACCATCACGTTACCTGCCGGCATCTGGCGGGAGGGTATATGTCACCGCGAGGCGTCTCTGCGCCAGCTCACCGGCGCGGATGAACTCTTTTTGCTGGAGGTTGGCGAGTCGCTTCCCATGGCCCACCGCGTGACGGCCCTGCTGGCCCGCTGCCTGACAGCCCTGGGACCTGGGGATTCGGTGACTTCGGAAGCGGTGAGATCCCTGACGGCGGGCGATCGAGAAGCCCTGCTCCTCCACCTTCGCCGGTTGACGCTGGGCGACCGCCTGCCTTGCGTGCTGAGCTGCCCGCAGCCGGACTGCGGAAAACAGATGGACCTGGCATTGAAGGTCAGCGACCTCTTGCTGCCACCGGGCCCCGATGCAAAGGATCGGCACGAGACCGCGTTGAACGAGAATGGGCGTGCCTATCGGGTCTATTTTCGCCTGCCTACGGGAGCTGATCAGGAAGCGGCGGCAGCGTTTGCCCGCAGCCGTCCAGAATCGGCAGCAGACCTGCTTCTGGGCCGCTGCGTGGAAAAGGTGACTGCGGAAGACAGTAACAGCGAGGCTGTCGAGGACTGGCCTTCCGCCGTGGCCCGGCACCTTCCGGCCATGATGGCGGAATGCGATCCCCAGGCGGAATTGACGCTCAACCTGAGCTGCCCCGAATGTGGTCACGACTTCTCCGCCCTCTTTGATACGGCAAGCTACTTCTTCCAGGAGCTGGCCGGCAGCTCGCGTTTTCTATACCAGGAGGTTCATCTCCTGGCCTTTTACCATCACTGGAGCGAGGCGGAGATCATGAACATGCCGTCCCAGAGACGCCGCCAGTACCTGGAAAGCCTGGGAGAAACCCTCGGGGAGGAAAGACGCCGATGAGCCGATTCATCCATAACCTGGTCCAGAGGGGAGCAGGGCTTGCGCCGGCTGCGACCGTTCGGCCGTCTTTTGTCCCGCACCTTCCGCCGGGCTCAAGGGGGTTGCATCCCATGACGGCGACACAGGAGACGGCGCATTTTTCAGGGCCGGAAACAGTTCCCATAGGTGGCACCACGCTGAAGACGCCGATCCCCCGTGGAACGACATCGCCCAAAAGGCCGCCAAGCACAGTGTCAACCTCGGTTCCGGATGTGTCCCCGCAGACCGAAA
>CAJXSB010000001.1 GCA_913060435.1 uncultured Desulfococcus sp. | reverse complement strand
CAAGAGGGAAAACATGTACTTAATGTTCATACAACCTTCCTCACTCCACTGCCCCTGGGGGACGGATCCCCGGAGCCTCTTCATGATGATTAATATTATTTTTCCTCAAGATCCGGGCCGTCCTCCGGGATCTCCTGTATCAAACCCGCTCTCGAAAAGGCTTTGTACAGCCGTTCTTTCTCCAGATTGGTTCTCAGCTTGAGGACCGTCTCCCTGCATTTCATGTATATGTTGAACGTCACCAGGCTGAGCTTGTCGATTTCCAGCTCGAAGGCCATCAGCTCCCGGAGCGGAGCGATCTCTTTCAACTGGCGCTCGAACTCTTCTCTGATGATGGTTTTCAGGAAATACGGAAAGCCGACGGCCTGGGAGGGAGAAAACATGGTTTGAACCGCCCTGATGCGGACAATGGGATCCGCGGCGGCCTGGAGGCTGTCGCTGTCGGGGGCATCCTTCAGGAGCTCTTCAAATATTTTGGTGAGCCCCTCGATGGTGGTGCTGCCGACAGGATTGCTGAAGGGATCTTTCTGGCGCTTGAGAAACCGGGAGGTATCGGCAGGATAAGTATCGACGACCTTATCGAACCATTTCTTGACAATGGACGTTTTTCTTTCCGCCAACTCCGTTTTGAAGCCCATACCCCCCCTCAATCACCGCAAAATGAATGCGCAGTAATGCGCTCCGACCAGATGCAGCAGTCCAGCAAGAATTTATTGTTTAAGAACAGAGCTATAAACAATTATGCTCATTTGTGTCAAGACCAAATCGGTGCCGCACCGGGCGGACAGGACTACCGATAGAGCTTTTTCCAGGGCGCCCGGCGGACCTCCTGATAGCTGATCAGCGCCAGATAGAGGGTGCCGACAGCCAGCTCTGCACAGTGGTAATGGTCCGGCGGCAGCGTCTCGAGATAGGCCGCCACCGTTTCCGGGGTGATCTCCCAGGCTTCCGCCACCGCCCTGCCCTCCACCATCAGGGCAAGGGTGTTGCAGCATGCATTGGTGTTCAAACACCCATCGAGCTGATAGCGAAACTGCACGATCTTTCCATCCTGGATGGCCAGGAAAATCTCGATGCTGTCTCCACAGTCGCCGGTCTTTTTCCCATGTCCGTCCGGATGCGCGATGACCCCCTGTTTGTCGGTTCGAAACGCCATTTCCAGAAAGGTCATGGAATGTGCCTGAAGGATGTTGCGCTCTTCTGTACCCATATGCTTTCAACCCGTCCTCTGTTGATCTCCACTTTCGATCTTCGCAAAGCGCCGTTATCCACCCACGGCGCCACTGCCGTCCATCGGGCGACGAAACAGGAAAGCGGAATCCAATATTCTTCGATGTCGGTCCGCAGGCATCCATCGATCCGTCGGACGACGCATCGGGGGACGCGGCGGGACCACTCACCAATATAATAGGCTGCAGGATGTTGCAAGATGATTATTGGTATGACCCCATGGAACCATCGGGGGTGGGAAAAGACGACGTTCGCTTGCAGGCCGGGAAACAGACGCCGCAGCGATGCGGGAGCAAAAGGAAACGGCTAAATGAACTGGGTTCAATTAGCCGTTAAGGAGGAGAACAGATGAAAAATTATTAGGTTGAGAAAAGATAATGCAAGGGGCTTGCCAAAACTTGGAGCCTCTATCAAAAAAACATTATTTTTGCTGAAATATCAATCTTCTATTTTTTTTTAGCGACGTTCCGCACCCTCATCTCACCGCCTCGATGGCGGCTGTCCGGCGGGGCTTGGGTTCACGCTGCTGTACCCATCAGCGGGCAAAAACCAGTTTTAGGCAATCATATAGAAATGTTATAACGGCTTCACACCTGTTTAAAATATTAAACTTAAATTCGAGATTTTTGGCTATAAATATCTATCAGATTGTTTATAATGATGATATTTTTGTTCGTATTTGCAAACATCGCCTTGGCGGATGGCGCCAAGCGATGGTCAGTGATCCATGGCGTCCCTGGAAAATGCCGAGCATCCCGCGCGGACACTCCCCGGTGAATATATGTGAGCGGTCCGGCGATCAGGGTCCGTGAACAGAGCGCTGTAGAACAAACAGATCCAAGAACAAACAGATCCAAAAAGAAACGGCTAAATGAACCGAGTTCAATTAGCCGTTAAGGAGGAGAACAGATGAAAAAATTATTAGGTTGAACAATGATAATGCAAGGGGCTTGCCAAAACTTGCGCCCCCAGCCAATAGATCTATTTTTTGTTAAAAATATCAGTCCTCTATTTTTTTCCGACGTTCCCCATCCTCATCCCACCGCCTTGATGGCGGCTGCCAACGGGGAGGGTTGGGTTCACGCTGCTGTACCCCGCCGCAGGGAAAAATTAATTTTAAGCAATTATATAGGATTGTTATAATCGATCCAATTGTGTTTAAAATATTGAACATTGTTTAGAGATTTTCAACTATGTCTATTTAGACATTTGTTTTTAATTGTGATTTTTTTGTTCGTATTTGCAAACACCGCTTTGGCGGATAGCCTCAAAACGATGGTCAGTGGTCCATGGCGCCCCTGGAAGATGCCCAACATCCCGCACAGAGAACCCCCTGATGAACAGATGTAACGCAACGCGAGTGGCATATGTGACATATCTGACGATCAGCATTGGTGAACAGAGCGCTACAGAATAAGCACGCCCCAAAAAAGGAAACGGCTAAATGAACTGAGTTCAAATAGCCGTTAAGGAGGAGAACAGATGAAAAAATTATTAGGTTGCAATTCAATTATGCAAGGGCCTTGCCAAAAATTGAAACAGCTGCCGTAAAAATTGTTATTACCAATTATTCAAATTGGTTATTTTTTTACCCAGCCAATGCCTTCCGAGAAAATCATCGAACAGCCGGTTGCAGATCGTTCATGTCTGTGGACCCATTGATATCCCCATTCGAAAAACATGCTTGCATTTACCTGAAATTTAGTTAAATTCCATTTAGTTGTATTGAATTCCCATAAAGTTTAAAATCTTGAACTATTTTATAGGATTTTTGACGACAACCTTTTATCCTATTGTTCTAAATACATATTTAAACGTTTGCACTGCTGAACCCATCCCTGGAAACACAGCCTTCGGCAAACGACACCCGCTTCAAATATTTTCCTTTGGCCGCCGACGGTTCAATGCTATAGACTTCCAGAAAATACCCCGTTTTCGGATTCCATCCAACCGATGGAACAAGGTGACCTCCAGTGCACGAACGTGAGGGTTCCGATAACGATGCCGGCAAGCCGGCGCGTTGACGGTCTACCCATTCGATGCACCACGCATTCAACCGCTCTACGACCGGGAAGTCCGTACCGTATGGACGGTTCATCTCCCGCAACATCCACGGGAAGGCGCCAGCGCGCTGCCCACCCACCCAGGTGATACGAGAACAGCATGAAAAACAGCCAGAAATCCCAGCCGGTAACGGAGCGGTCGCTCTTCTCATGGGTGCGCTCCAGCAGCTGGAAACTTCAGATCGCCCTGCTCTTGATCATCATCGTCACCGTCTTCGCGCGGGTTATCCCGCTGGAGATGCAGAAAAAGATCATCAATGAGTCGATCTTCCTGAAAAAGACGGACCTGCTGGTCATTTACTGCGGCATCTATCTGGCTGCCGTACTGGTGTCGACGGTCTTCAAGTATCTGACCAACGTCGTTCAGACCATCCTGGGCCAGCGCGCTCTGGCGGAGATGCGCGGGGCCGTCTACCATCACATCCTGACGCTCCCCGTCAACTTCTACCGGAGGACCCAACCGGGCATGGTGGTATCCGCGCTCGTCACGGAGTTGGCTGCGGCCGGTGACTTCGTGGGAATGGCCATCGCCGTTCCCGTGACCAACATCCTGACCCTCCTGGCCTTCGGCGGTTATCTCTTCTGGCTCCACCCGGTCCTGGCAGCGGTTTCACTCTCCATCTATCCCATCGTCCTGATCCTGGTCCCGAGGCTTCAGGCACGGACAAATAGAGCCAACAAAGAGCGGGTGGACATCACGCGGCATCTCTCGGACAAGATCGGAGAGTCCATTTCCGGCATCCACGAAATCCATACCAACGGGACATATACCATTGAAAACCGCAAATACGACGCCATTGTCGAGAAGCTGAAGAAGATCCGGATCGTCTGGAACCTTTACCGCTTCGGCGTCAAAACCACCAACAATTTTCTGAACGCCCTCAGCCCGTTTCTGATCTTCATCATCGGCGGATATCTCGCTATCAACGGCCAGCTGGCACTGGGGGCCTTGGTCGCCTTCCTGTCGGCCCAGGAGAAGCTCTACGATCCCTGGAAGGAGCTTCTGGACTTCTACCAGGCATACCAGGACGCCGCGGTGCGGTACCGGCGCGTGATGGAATACTTCGACGCCGCCCCCGAGCACGTAGTGGCGCCGGAGGACCGCCCCCCCTACGAACTGGACGGCAGCATCGAGGTGCAGGACCTCTCGTTCTACACCGACAGCGGCATCCGCCTGCTGGACCGCGTCAGCTTCTCCCTGGCGCCGGGGAAGCACATGGCGGTGGTCGGCTTTTCGGGCAGCGGCAAGAGCACCCTGGCCCTCTGCCTCAACCAGCTGTACCGGTACCAGTCCGGACAGGTCATGATCGGCGGCCGCGAGGTGTCGGCGCTCACCAAGAAGGACGTTGTACAGAATGTCGGGACGGTCTCCCAGTCGCCCTTCATTTTTGAGGGAACCATCGAGGAGAACCTGCTCTATTCCTGCTCGGCCCTCGATGCGTTCACCGAACCGGAGGGCGCCCCCACCCTCGACGACATGATCGCCGCCCTGCAGCAGGCCGGCATCTTCGTTGACGTGCTCCGCTTCGGTCTCGACATGCACCTTGCCCAGCGCGATCACGCCGACCTCGTCGACCGGATCATCCACATCCGCGAGGCCTTCCGGGACCAATTCGGAGAGCATGTCCACGACCTGATTGAGTTTTTCGACGAAAAAGCATATCTGTACCATTCCTCCGTACTCGACAACATCGTCTTCGGCGCCACCGACCACCCGGAATTCTCGGTCGCGAACCTCAGCCGAAACGAATATTTTCTGGCGTTCCTCGACAAGGCCGACCTGACCCGCCCCTTGTTGAGCCTGGGGGCGGAGGTGGCTAAGCAGGTGGTCGACATCCTGGGCAACCTTCCCCATGATGCCATCTTCTTCGAACAGAGCCCCATCCTTCCGGATGAACTCGAAGCCTACACGCTGCTTGCCGAGCGCCTGAAGCGGCGGCGTCTCCACCAGCTGTCCGACGAGGATCGCCAGCGGCTCCTCGATGCGGCCCTGCGATTTTCGCCGGGGAAGCACAAGATGGTGGCGCTGCCGTCCATCCTCGAATCCCTCATCCTGGAGGGCCGCGCCCTGTTCCGGGAAAAGGTCGATGAGGACTATCCCGGCATCGTCTCCTTTTACGACGCCGCGGACTATATTCCCTCGGAGACCATCCTCAACAACATCCTATTCGGAAAGATGAAGTCCCAGCACCCCAAAGCCCAGGAAAAAATCACCCAGAGCGCCATCCAGCTGCTGATCCAGGCCGATCTACTGGAGACCATCCTCAAGATCGGGATGCAGTTCAGGGTCGGCTCCAAGGGCGACCGCCTTTCCGGCGGGCAGCGGCAGAAGCTGGCCATCGCCAGGGTGTTCCTCAAGGCTCCGAAAATATTGATCATGGATGAGGCCACATCGGCCCTCGACAACAAGTCCCAGTCGAGGATCCAGAACCTTCTCGAACACCACTGGAAAGGGAGGAGCACGGTCATTTCCATCGCCCACCGGCTGGATATCATTAAAAACTATGATTATGTTGCCGTCATGAAGTCGGGAAAAATCGGTGAACTCGGCAGCTACGACGAACTGATTCAAAAAAAAGGACTGCTGTATGAACTCGTCCATGGAAGAGCATGAGCCGTTTCACTCCTGTGAGTACAAGGAAAACCTGGAAATCCTGAGGGAGACCTATCTTTTCTCCAAACTGCCCCTGGAGGCCCTCAAGGTTTTCGCCTACCTCTGCACCAAAGAAATCTTCCGGGCCGGCGATTTCCTGTTCCACCAGGGGGAGGAGGACGGGGAGGCGCTGATCATCCTCTCGGGGACCGCAAGGCTCATCCGGGACAACGGCCAGGGGGAATACACTTTCCGGGACTACAGTGCTCCGGATTTCATCGGGGCCCTGTCGCTTCTCGGAAAGAGCCGCCGGCTCTTCTCGCTGAAGGCCGTCACCGATACCAGCTGCCTGGTCCTCGACCGGGAAAAATTTTCCAGAGCGCTGCAGCAGTTTCCGGCGACGGTCCCGGACGTCCTGCAGGCCCTCACGGAGCGGATCCATGCTTGGGAGGAGAAGCTGCTTGCACAGCACGCAGACCCGGCCCGGGAAGGTAAAGCCGTTGTCGGGATCAGCCTGGTATAGCAAGGAACGATACGGAAAGGTCGACATGGTACGACACGATATCGGGTTCCGGCTGCGAAACGACCTGTCCGAACTCGAAACGCTGCGGAAGCGTCTCGAGCAGTTCCAGACCGAAGCCGGCATCCCGGAAAAGTCGCTCTTCGAAATCAACCTGGTTCTGGACGAGCTTTTCACCAATATCGTATCCTGCGGCTTCCGGGACATGGACCTGCACCAGGTAGAGATCACCATCACCCGAGAGGGGAAATGGGTGACGATCTGTATCCGGGATGACGGCGTCCCGTTCAATCCCACCTCGGCGGCATCCCCCGAAAAGGACTGCACCATCGAGGAGCGGCGGATCGGCGGCATCGGCCTCCACCTCGTACGGCGCCTGACCGATGAGATGACCTATCTTCGGCAGGGCGCCTGCAACATCATCACCCTCAGAAAGCAGCTGCCCTGAACCGACGTCACACGCGAAGGCAGCAAGAGGCGATTATGGAAATCTACGAAACACAAGAGGAAAACGCATGGATTTTCCGGATTGACGGACGGCTCGACTCGAACACGGCCCCCGAGCTGGAAACCACTGTCTTCCGGGCCATCGAGAACGGGGCCCGGCGCATGGTCATCGACTTCGAGGCCCTGGCCTACATCTCCAGTGCGGGCCTTCGGGTCATCCTGAAAACCGCCAAGGACCTGAAGCGCCTGGACGGCAAGCTGGTCCTCTGCGCCATGCAGGACTACGTCCGAGAAGTCTTTGAAATTTCCGGATTCGACACCTTTCTGCCCATCGCACCCACGGCCGGCGACGCACTGCGCCAGGTCGCCCCGCCCAAAGAGTGACCGGCACGGCGCCGCGCCCTGGGTCGTGAATGACCGCCGCGGCATCGCCGCCCCCGGCGATGGATGCCGGGCGGAGGTGACGGCATTCTGCACCTTTGATACGAACGCGAAATCTTGGAGCCAATCATGGAGACACCACAGGTTAAATATCTGAAAGACTACCGCCCCCCCGCCTATCTGGTGGATACCGTCGACCTCGTCTTCGAGCTGAAGGAGACCGACACCCTCGTGAAATCGACCCTGGCACTCCGGCGCAATCCCCGCTATGCGGACAAGGCGTCGCCAGGGACACGTCCGCCCCTCGTCCTCGACGGCCGGGACATGGAGATCGTCTCGATCCGGATGGACGGAGAACCGCTCGCCGCCGGCGACTATCAAGTCGACGAGCGCACCCTCACCATCCCGGAAGCGCCGGACACGCTGACCCTTTCGCTCACCAACAAAATCCAGCCCCAGGACAACCAGTCCCTGGAAGGGCTTTACCGGTCCGGCGGCATGTTCTGCACCCAGTGCGAAGCCGAGGGGTTCCGGAAGATCACCTATTTCCCCGACCGGCCCGATGTCATGGCCGCATTCACGGTCACCATCATCGCCGACCCGTCGAAATACCCGGTGCTCCTCTCCAACGGCAACCGCGTCGATGCCGGCGAACTGGGCGACGGGCGCCACTGGGTCCGGTGGGAGGACCCCTTCCGGAAGCCATGCTACCTCTTCGCCCTGGTGGCCGGCGACCTCTTCTGCCTGAAGGACACCTTCCGCACCCGCTCGGGGCGGGATGTCCGCCTTCAGATCTATGTGGAGCATGAAAACCGGGACAAGTGCGACTACGCCATGGAAGCCCTCAAAAAGGCGATGACCTGGGACGAGGAGACCTTCGGCCTCGAGTACGACCTCGACGACTACATGATCGTGGCCGTCAATGACTTCAACATGGGCGCCATGGAGAACAAAGGCCTCAACATCTTCAACTCCAAATTCGTTCTCGCCCGCCAGGACACGGCCACGGACATCGATTTCTGGAACATCGACCGGGTCATCGCCCACGAGTATTTCCACAACTGGACCGGCAACCGGGTAACCCTGCGGAACTGGTTCCAGCTGAGCCTCAAGGAGGGGCTCACGGTCTTCCGGGACCAGGAGTTCTCCTCGGACATGACCTCTCGCCCGGTCAAGCGGATCTCGGACGTCCGAAACCTCCGGGCGTTCCAGTTCCCCGAAGACGCGGGCCCCATGGCCCACCCGGTCCGGCCGGCGTCCTACATTAAAATGGACAACTTCTACACGGTGACGGTCTATGAAAAAGGGGCGGAGGTCATCCGGATGATCCACCGGATCCTGGGGCCCGATAACTTCCGGAAAGGCATGGATCTCTATTTCGAACGCCATGACGGCGAGGCCGTGACCATCGAGGAGTTCGTCGGAGCCATGGCCGACGCCAGCGGCCAGGACCTGGACCAGTTCACGCGCTGGTACGCCCAGGCCGGCACGCCGGTGGTCACGGTGGGCCGCAGATACGACGCCGTCCGAAAGGAGTACACCCTCACCTTTTCACAGATCTGTCCGCCGACGCCCGACATGGCTGAGAAAGCGCCCATGCACATCCCCGTGGCCGTGGGTCTGATCGCACCCGACGGCGGAGACCTCCCGCTGCAGCTGGCCGGCGAGAAGGCGCCGGGGGGGACCACCCGCGTCCTCGATCTCCGAAAGCCCGACGACTCCTTCACCTTCGTCAATGTTCCGGCGCCGCCGGTCCCGTCGATCCTGCGGGGCTTCTCCGCGCCGGTCAAGCTCCGGGCGGGCTGCAGCGACACAGAGCGCCGCTTCCTCTTCGCCAATGACAGCGATCCCTTCAACCGCTGGGACGCCGGCCAGACGCTCTTTGGGGAGGTGATGCTCGGGCTGGCGGCCGATGTCCGGGACGGCCGCGCCCTGGCGATGGACGACGCCCTGGTCGCCGCCTTCCGCCAGACCCTCCTCGACGAAACCCAGGACCGGGCGTTCATCGCCCACGCCATCACCCTGCCCGGTGAATCCGAGCTGGCCACCCTCATGAGCGAGTCCGCGCCCATCGACCCCGACGCCATCCACCAGGCCCGGCGCTTCGTGACCCGGACCCTGGCCAAATCCCTCCAGGAGGAATTCGCGACGGTCTTCGCCCGGAACCAGACGGAGGGGCCCTACCGCGTCGACCCGGAATCGGTGGGTCGCCGGAGCCTGAAAAACGCGGCCCTGGCCTATATCGGGATGTGCGAGACGCCGGAAGCGGTCGGGCAGGTCTACCGGCAGTTCGACGCCGCCGAGAACATGACCGACACCATGGCGGCCCTCGCCATCCTCTCCCACATCCCTTGCGACGAACGGGTCAAGGCCCTGGACCGCTTCTACGAACGGTGGCAGTCGGATATCCTGGTCCTCGACAAGTGGTTCACCATCCAGGCCGGGGCCCAGCTCCCGGACACACCGGCGAAGGTGCGTCGGCTGCTCGACCACCCGGCGTTCTCCATCCGGAACCCCAACAAGGTCCGGGCCCTCATCGGCGCCTTCTGCAGCCTCAACCCCTGGTGCTTCCACAGCCCCTCGGGCGAGGGGTATACGCTCCTGGCCGACCAGGTGGTCGCCCTCGACGGCTTCAACCCCATGATCGCCTCGAGGATGGTGGGGATGTTCAACCACTGGAAAAAATACGAGCCCGTCCGCCGGGACCTGATGAAAGCCCAGCTGGAGCGGCTCATAGCGCTGCCCGAGCTGTCGAGCAACGTCTACGAGATCGTCTCGAAGGCCCTGGCATAGATATAGATGACGACCCCCAGATCCGACGGGCGCCCGCCGCTGCTGCTGGGCGCCCATTTTTCCATTGCCGGCGGGCGCCACAACGCGCTCTATGCGGCCGCCGGCTGTGGGTGCACCGCACTGCAGCTCTTCACGAAAAATGCCCGGACCTGGAAGGAGACGCCCCTCACCCGGGCTGCGGTGGCGCGCTTCGACCAGGCCCGGAAGGAGACGGGCATCACGGAGATCGCCGCCCACACCTCCTACCTCCTCAACATCGCCTCCCCCGACGACGGGAACCGGGCCCGAAGCCGCGCCGCCCTGTCGGCGGAGCTGGAGCGCTGCGGACGCCTCGGCATCCCCTATATAGTTCACCACCCCGGCGCCCACCTGGGGGCGGGGGCCGACGCCGGGGTCGACAACGCCGCTCGAGAGATCCGGCGCATCTTCGCGGCGCTCCCCGGCCGGAACTGCCGCCTTCTCCTCGAAACCACCGCCGGCCAGGGCACCGGCATCGGCCGCACCTTCGAGGAGATCGCCGCGATCCTTTCGGCGGTGGACGCTCCGGACCGGATGGGGGTCTGCCTCGACACCTGCCACATCTTTGCCGCCGGCTACGACCTCCGGACCCGCGAGGCCTACGAGCGGACCATGGACCATTTCGACCGGACCATCGGCCTGGCGCAGCTCTTCGTCCTCCACCTCAACGACGCCAAGAACGACTTCCACTCCCGGGTCGACCGCCACGAGCACATCGGCGAGGGCGCCATCGGCATCGACGCCTTCGGATTTGTCATGCAGGACCCCCGCCTCGCCCGCTGCCCCAAGATCATCGAGACCCCCAAGACCCGCGGCGGGACCGACATGGACCGGGTCAACCTCGACCGCCTGCGGGCCCTGGCCGAAAGCGGCGGCGACCGGCCTTCGGCATGAAACCGCCGCTGGAATTCTTACCGAATTCTCACAAATAATGATTGACACATCGACTATATCACGCTAAGGAAATGCCCAAAATATCCTCCAGGTGATATATCTTAATAGGGAATCCCGTGAAAATCGGGAACGGGCCCGCCGCTGTAATCGGGGACGGGGGCCGCACAATGCCACTGGCGCTATAGCGCCGGGAAGGCGCGGCCTGCCGGATGAGCCGAGAGTCAGAAGACCTGCCTGGATGGAGATGCGCGAAACTCCGTGGACCAGAGTTTTGCCTGGATTCTGAGGACGAAAAAGGGACATCCCCGGATCGATATCATCGGTCCGGGGATTTTTGTATCAGGAGCCGCCCTTGAAGCCCTATAGAATTCTATTTTACAGCATCGCCGCCTGCCTGCTGACGCTCGCCGCCGCCCTGGCCCAGCCCCAAGAGGACGCCCCAGAAAGCGACGGCGAGGACGTGCTCAAACTCGAAGCGGTCGTCGTGACCGGCGAAACGCTCCCCGCATCCCAGGAGACCGGCGACGTGGACCTCGAGACGACCCCCGCCAGCTATACCCGCATCACCCGGGATGAATTTGAAGGCCGCACCACCAACCTCGCCGAGCTCATCGAAAACGAAGTCGGGGTTCAGGTCCGCCAGTCCGGGGGGCTGGGCAGCTTTTCCTCGGTCTCCCTCCGGGGATCCAACAGCGACCAGGTCATGATCTTCCTGGACGGGATCCTCCTCAACGATGCCTCGGGAGGCGGCGTCGACCTCAGCAACATCGCGCTTTCGGATGTCGAGGCCATAGAGATATTCCGGGGAACGACCCCCATCAACTTTGTCCAGTCCTCCATCGGGGGCGTCGTCAATATCCGCACCCGACGGCCGGAAGAGGGGTTTGCCGCCAATGCCACCGCCGGATACGGATCCTTCAACACCCGGAATCTGGCTGGATTTCTCAGCGCCAAGCCCGGCCGCTGGGACCTCCTCGTCTCC
Source organism: uncultured Desulfococcus sp. (assembly GCA_913060435.1). Classification (GTDB taxonomy): domain Bacteria; phylum Desulfobacterota; class Desulfobacteria; order Desulfobacterales; family Desulfococcaceae; genus Desulfococcus. Next base: position 47,023 of record CAJXSB010000001.1, on the reverse strand, counting down.
GCGGACTATCTGGCCTCGGACAATGACTTCGAAATCCTGAACGACAACCAGACGGAGTGGAACCCCGATGACGACCGGTGGGAGAAGCGGAACAACGCCCAGGTCGATCAGTTCAATCTGCTGGCCAAAGCCGGCGTCGACATCAGCGGCGACACGCGGCTCGACCTCGTCAACCAGTATTTTAAAAAGGACCAGGGCCTGCCGAGCTGGGACAACAGCCCGGACACCACTGCCAGCCTCGACACCGAACGAAACATCACCACGTTCAAGATGACAGCGGACAACCTGGGCCCGCTGCTTTTCAACACCAGCACCCAGGTCTCGTATACCTGGAAGTCGGAGGGCTACGACGACCGGAACGGCGATATCGGCCTGGGATCCCAGTACAACAACTACACCACCCGAAAGCTGGGGGCGGATTTCTTTGCGGAATGGCTGCCCCGGGGGCATGCGGTCATCTTCTCCGCCGGCCTCCAGCACGAAGACTACGAGACCGAAGACCTGCTGGGGAAGGAGAAGGAAACCGACAGCACCAGGAAAACAGCAACCCTGGGCCTGCAGGACAGCATCTTCCTCTTTGGTGAACGCCTCATCGTGACGCCGGCATGCCGCTATACCTGGGTTTCGGACGAGCTGGACGGCGGGAGCGCCAATGAAGACGATACGCGGGACGAAGGCTATTTCAGCCCCCAGATCGGCGTCAAGTACACGCCGCTGCCGTGGCTGACCCTCAACAGCAACCTGGCCCGTTATGTCCGCATCCCCTCCTTTTACGAGCTCTTCGGCGACCGCGGCTTTTTGATCGGCAATCCCGACCTCAAGGAAGAAAAGGGGGTCAATTTCGACATCGGCGCGTCGGGCCGATGGCAGTGGCGGCGCCCCTGGCTGCGGCGCCTGTCGCTCTCCGCCGTCTACTTCCGGAATGATGTGGACGACCTGATCACCCGGGTTTATGACGCCCGGGGCATCGGCAGATCCGTCAACATCTCCGGCGCTCTGATACAGGGTGTCGAGGCCGCCGCATCCCTGGACCTGCATGAGTGGTGTCGGCTCATCCTCAACGCCACCTGGCAGGACCCTGAAAATCAAAGCGATATCAAGGCTTTCGACGGAAAGAAGCTGCCGGGCTGCTTTGAAAAGAGCTACCTGGGACGGATCGAGGCCGGCACCGGCGGCTTCACGCTTTTCGGGGAGTACGTCGTCAACAAGGACATGTACTACGATACGGCCAACCTGAGAAATGCCGAGGACAAAAAGGAGATCAACGCCGGCATGACCTACCGGTACCGCTCGGCCAAGCTCACCCTGGAAGGCCGAAACCTGACCGACGACCTCTACGAGGATTTCAACGGCTACCCCCTGCCGGGAAGGTCGTTTGGCGTCACCTTCCAGTACGAATTTTAGAGAAAACGGGTGTTCATCCCCCATCGTACAACCCCCAAAGGAGGAAAAAGCACATGACGCAGCAATTATGGAGCAGAAACATTGTATTGGCGTTCACCGGCGTTGTTTTCATGATGACCGCCGGTGTTTCGGGTACGGCAACGGCCGCGGTCACCGAAACCGCCGTCGTGGCAACGGTGGCCGCCGACTACAGCAGTGCGGCCCACTCCGTCATATCGGTGGCGCCCATCGGCGGCCCCCGGACGGTCCAGAACGACCTGCTGCCGACCCTGACATCCGACATTACCATGTCGGCATACCAGAACGTCTTCTACCGGATCGAGCGGTTTCAGGCGGACAACATCACCAAATTCGACATCAGCGCCCCCGATACGCCCATCTGGCAGTTTTCCACCCTCGACCCGGGCGACACCGTCAGCAGCAACCCCTATGGCCTGCTCTTCGTCAGTGACCAGAAGGCCTACCTGCTGCGGTACGGCAAGACCATCGCCTGGATAGTCAATCCGTCGGCCGCCACCCAAGCGGAATTCAAGATTGGAGAACTGGACCTCGGCGCCTATGCGGACGCCGATGGCATTCCCGAGATGAGCGGCGGCGCCGTCGTCGACGATCGGGTTTTCATCGTGATGCAGCGCCTCGACAGCGACAATGGCTGGGTGCCGTCCAATACCGCCTACCTCGCGGTCTTCGACACCACGACGGATACGGAGATCGATACGGGCGTTCCCAACAGCGACGGCCTCATGGGGATCCCCCTGCCCGTAAAAAACCCTAGTACCGTTCAGTACCTCGCGGATACGGACCTGGTCTATGTCCAGGGGGCGGGGGACTACGGCAGCTCCTGGACCGGCAGGGATCCGGAGTATTCCGGCGGCATCGCGGCCGTCAGCCCCGTCGACTATACGGCCTCCCTGATCCTGGATGACGGGGATGCCGACGACCACCCCTACGGCAATATCTCGGGCATGGGAATCGTCTCGGCGGAAAAAGGATACTTCGTGGGCTACGCCGGGTGGGGCGACAACTCCCTCTACGCCTTCAACCCGACCACCGGAGATGTCTTCGGCACCGCCAACGATGAGCTCGTGGGAAAAAACATTGCGGGCATGGAGGCCGGCACCTATGCCGACAACCAGAATCGACTCTGGGTCTGCAACCAGACGGACGCCGAGGTCGTCATCCTGAACACCGAAGATGACACCATCGACGAAAACATCTTCACGAACCTCAACCCGACGCGGGTCGTCTTCACCACCGAAGGGGAGCCGGATCCCGCACCGGAGGACGATGACGGCGGCAGCAGCGGATGCTTCATCGGCACGGCGGCAAGCGGCACCGGCGGCCTCTGGCCCCTGCTGCTTTTCGCCGCAGGAGCCGTGGGAATGCTCCGCGCCCGTCGTCGGCGTTGAGTCAGGAAGGAGAGCACCATGAAAACAGGGATTATTGTCTAAATGAAAAGGCCCATGAAATCCTTTGCTTCGAACGCTGCGGCGGCTTTTCTGCTGTCTCTGCTTTTTCTGTCGGCCCCTCCAGCGTCGGCCTGGTCCTATCCGGTCCGCTTCGAGGATGCGGACCACCGCCCGGTTGCCATCACCGCCAGGCCCCGAAGGGTCGTCTCCCTGGTGCCGTCGGTCACCGAGATCCTCTTTGCCGTCGGCGGCGGCGACGCCGTCTGCGGTGTCACCCACCACGACAACTATCCGCCCGAAGCCTCCCGGATACCGACCGTGGGCGGCTTTTTTTCCCCGTCCGTCGACCATATCCGGGCCCTGGAACCGGACGTCATCTTCGTCTCCGACCTCCACCAGGAGGTGGTCGCCGCACTCGAAGGCCGGCCCGTCCAGATTATCCGGCTCCGCCTCGATGCCTTCTCGGATCTGTTCGACGCCATCGACCGGATCGGCCGGATCTTTCAGGCCGAGGACCGGGCCGCAGCCCTGTCGGACGACATCACCCGTTCGCTGGAGCTCACCGCCCGGAAGGCGGACCGGGTTCCCGCCTCCAGCAGACCGCGCGTCATCCGCTTCATGGGCAGGGATTCGGTCATGACCCCGGGCGATGGTGCCTTCCAGAATGAGATGATCCGCGCCGCCGGCGGCACCCCCCCGACCCTTGGCAAATCCGGCAAGACGGTTCCCGTTGCCCTGGCCGAGTGGAAGGCCTTCAACCCCGAGATCATCTACGGCTGCGGGGGCGACCGGGATGCCGCCGAGCAACTGTTGAACCGGCCGGGGTGGAAGGATGTCGACGCCGTGAAAAACGGCAGGATCTTCTATTTCCCGTGCGACCTGACCTGCCGGCTCTCCACCCGCACGGGCTATTTTGTCTCCTGCCTGTCGAGCCGCATCCTGGGAGAGGCTGGTGAAGATGGAGGGACGGTCCTTCCGGACGGCACCGTCGAATCCCGGGCGCTGGACCTGAAGCTGCCCTGGGTCGCGTCGGCGGAGGTCCTGGACACCCGGCTCTATGACTATGTCCACAAGACGCTGCTGGTCCGTTTCACCCGCCCCATGGCCGTGACATCCACCCTGGAGGGCTTCCGGGAGAAGATCCGGGCTGTAGGGAACAGCTATTCGCCCCCCCAGTGCTGGGAGCGCTACCACCGCATGGGCCTCGCCGCCTCCCGGGAGCGGCTCATGTCAGTCATCGGCCGGAAAATTGAGGACACGAGCCTCCTCTTTACGGGTGCGGACATGGACAACCTGTCGATCCAGCGGAAATCCTTCCAGGCGATGACCGTCGTCGCCCTGGTGACGGCCGGGGTCAAATCCAACGCCGTCCGGATGTCCCGGGATACCGGTGCCTATTATGAGCCCGGCACCATCAACATGATCCTGATGTCGAACATGCGGCTCTCCCCGCGGGCCATGAACCGGGCCGTCATCTCCGCCACCGAAGCCAAGACCGCGGCCTTGTGGGACGTGGACATCCGCAGCAGCCAGACCGGCCGGATCCATCCGGCCACCGGCACCGGCACCGACAACATCATCGTGGTGGAAGGCGAGGGAACCCCCATCGACAACGCCGGGGGGCATTCCAAGATGGGTGAACTTATCGCCGATGCCGTCTATGCGGGGGTGCAGGAGGCCGTCTTCAACCAGAACGGCATCCCGGAACGACGAAATATCTTCCAGCGGCTCGGGGACCGCCGCATCAGCCTCTTCGGGCTGGCAGGGGCCTGCGACTGCGGGATGCAGCAAAGCGACCTGGGCGCGGCGCTGGAGCGCCTCCTCCTGGACGAACGCTACGCCGGCTTCCTGGAAGCGGCCTTGGCCGTCAGCGACCAGTATGAAAGCGGGCTGATATCGGATCTCAGCGCCTTCCAGGCCTGGTGCAGCCAGATCACCCAGGAAATCGCCAAGGTGCCGCCGGCCGACACCCCGGCGGCGGCGCTCGACGCCGACCTTCCCCGCGTGGTCGACATGGCCCTGGGGGCGATCCTCAACGGCCTTGCCGCGAAGCACCGGCAGGAACAGCCATAGGATATCTCTCTGCTGAAGACTGGATCCACCGCAGCGGAAAAGAAATTGGTGTATGTTGGGATGATCCCCCTGGGCTGATATGCAGCAGCAGCCGCCATCAACAGTTTTCGCGAGTGTATGCGCGCGCCAGGTGTTCCGACACCCGCAAGGATCGGAGGGCACCTGGATGGCCTTGACAGCGCCTGGTGCGCGCTGCACCATAATATCCTGGTGCCAGCCGCACCGCTGCAGAGGAGAAGGACGATGACGATGAATCCCCCCCCCGACCCTCATGAAAACAGGCGCCAATGCATGGAAATCCGCAGGATACTATATCCGATAGAAACGCGAGCCGCGGCCGAGCAGTCCGAATCCAAAGGCTCGCGCAAGGGTTTGCTCTCTGAATACCGGCGGAGAGCAGACCGGATGTGCATCGGGGCATCCACAGGCAGGAGTTTCCCCGCTGCAAGGCGCGGCGGGGGCGACAGCCCCGGCGCATCCGGTCACTCTATGTCCATGCTCATGACAGGCACCTGCCACGCCCAATGGATGAAGACGGTCAAAATCCCACCGCAGCGCAAACGCCGAAAATCCACTCCTCTGCGGAATCCCTCCCTTCATCTGCAGGGGCTTCATCGACTGCGGTATTCTATTTTTCTCTCATGTACTGGATGTCACCCGTAAGGGGCATCCATAAAAATTCGCCCCCGAAAACCGGGGGTCAGAGAGAAGTGCGGGCGGGATGCCCCCTGCCTTCCCGGCCCAAACCCGGATTGGAAGCAAGAGTCCTGAATTTCTGCTCAAACATATCAATGAAAGCATCCACCCGGACTTCACTGTGATCGGCGATATAATCCCAGATGTCGAACAGATCATTTCCAATAGAAGGCCGCTTTATAATGACGGGCATTTATCCCTCCGTTTAAGACTGGGTGTACCCATCATCGGCAAAGACATTTTCATCGACGAAATCAGGTAGCGGCGGAATTCAACATGTATTCGGCGACCACCTTTCCGGTGGCGGCGCCGTCATAGCCGGGCAGGGCGTCGATCTCGTTGCGGAGGGCGGCGGACTGGAGGGCGTCCATAAGGGCCCTGACGGTGGGATGCGTCTCGAATTCGACGGGGATCACCAGATCGCATCGGGCAACGGTGATGGGCACGAAGTCCAGGCCGTACACCTCGGCAACGGCTTTGAGCCCCAGGGCGGCATCGGCCGCGCCGCAGGCGATGCGATAGGCGCCTTCCCGATGGGACCCCGCCTCGTATCGATAGCCGTTCACGGCATCCGGGCTGACGCCGGAACGCTTCAGCTGGTCGTCCAGCAGCACCCGAAGCGCGGCGCCCGCCTCACGGTTGACGAAACGCACCATGGGCTGGCCCAGGTCGGCGACCGTGCGGATGTTCATGGGATTGCCCTGGGCCACCATCAGGCCTTCCTCCATCAGGGAGAATCCCAGGATCCGGCTTTCCACATGCATCAGTTTCCGGCGGGCCAAGGCCACGTTGGCCTCTTTTGCGCCGGTATTGTGAAGGTGGGTGCCGGCCACGTGCGCCACGCCGCCGGCCAGGCCGTCAAGGGCCTGATGACTGGAGGCGAAGCGGCAGTGAATGCGGGCGCCATGAACCGCGCGGGAGACATGCTGGCAGAGAATCTCGAATGCCGGATCGCACCCCATCAGGATGACGGTCTGCTCCAGCCGATCGGAAGGGAGCAACACCCTCGCACGCTTTCCATCCCGGTCGAGCAGGCCGTCTGCCGACCGAAAGCCGAACGGCAAGGATTCTTCGCCCTGAAGCGGGAGCCCGACCAGCCGTTCGCGGACCCGTCCCAGCGCCAGACGCTTGGATGGCCCGGCTTCGCCCCCCAGCACGTGGACAGGCTGGGCCTCCTGGGGGGTCCGCTCCATAAAGAGATCCTCCACCCGGCAGCCGAAGATGCGGGCCATTCGAAGGGATATGGCCGTATTGGGAAGATAACGACCGGATTCAACGTCATAAATCGCCTGACGTCGAACTCCCACCTTGTCGGCCAACTCCCCCTGAGACCACCCCTTGGCCATGCGAAACCGCTTCACATTGCATTGGATGTCAACATGCTGTCGGGCCAAAGCCACCTCCCCGCCGTGAGATCCGGCGCGTAATTTTTCCCAAAAGACCAGAAAACTGTTGCTCAACTGGATACCATATGTAAGAAGTTAACGTCAAACAACGTGTAAACACGTCATTTTTTGCCGGTGCCTTTGACATCGATGGTGCACAAAGGAGAGACTGAAAAATGGAATCAGGAAAACGAATGCTGCGTCTGCTGGTCGCGGCAGTGCTGGTGGTGATCGGAGCGGCGCTGGATCCTTTGATGGGAGACGGCGCCGGTGCGGAAACCGACTTGCTGTTGTTCGCCGCGGCCTCCACCACCAACGCCATTACCGACATTGGAGCGCTCTATGCCGCCCGGAATCCGGGCCGCCGGATCACGCCCTCGTTTGCTTCCTCCTCCACCCTCGCCAAACAGATCGAGAGCGGGGCGCCGGCGGACGTCTATCTCTCGGCCAACCGGAAATGGATGGATTTTCTGGCGGATAAAGACCGGATCGACAAGGCGAGCCGCTTCGACCTGCTGCGCAACCGGATCGTGCTGATCGCACCGGCGGAGAGCACGCTTGCGCCCATCTCCGTGGCACCAGGATTCTCAATGGCGGCTGCCCTTGGGACGGACGGCCGCCTCGCCGTCGGGGACCCCGATCATGTGCCGGCCGGCATCTACGGCAGGAAGGCCCTCGAAAATCTGGGCAGCTGGGATGGCGTCCAGGATCGCCTGGCGCCGATGAAGGACGTCCGCGCCGCACTGGTGCTGGTGGAGCGGGGAGAGGCGCCCCTGGGACTGGTCTATGCCACCGACGCCGCCATCTCCAGCAAGGTCCGGGTGGTGGGCACCTTTCCAGACGACAGCCATCCGCCCATCGCCTATCCCGTGGCGGCGGTGGCCGGCGGGAAAGTCGCAGAGGCCGCCCATTTCCTGGAATTCCTTCGCACCCCGTCCGCCCGGGCGGTCTTTGAAAAATATGGATTCGACGTCCGGCAATGACGCTCTTTCACCTGACGGCGGTTGAGCTTGCGGCCCTCAAGCTGAGCCTCTGGGTATCCGGATGGGCCGTGGCCGCGAGCCTGCCGGCCGGAATTTTAGCGGCGTGGGTCCTGGCCCGCCTGCGCTTTCCCGGGAAGAACCTCCTGGACGGGATGCTCCACCTGCCCCTGGTGCTGCCGCCGGTGGTCATCGGATATCTGCTCCTGGTGATGCTCGGCCGCAACGGCATCATCGGAGGGGCCCTGGATCGTTATCTGGGGGTGGTCCTGGCCTTCAACTGGAAGGGTGCTGCCCTGGCCGCCGCCGTCATGGCCTTTCCCCTCCTGGTCCGTGCCGTTCGCCTCTCCCTGGAAGGCGTGGATCAGGGGCTGGAGGATGCGGCCCGCACCCTGGGGGCCGGCCCGTTGCGGGTCTTCTTCACGGTCACCCTCCCGCTGATGGTCCCGGGCATCATCACCGGGGTTATCCTCGCCTTTGCCCGCAGCCTGGGGGAGTTCGGCGCCACCATCACCTTCGTCTCCAACATCCGGGGCCAGACCCAGACCCTGCCCCTGGCCCTCTACACCCTGACCCAGGTCCCCGACGGCGAGGCCGGCGCCATGCGGCTCTGCATCCTTTCCGTGCTGATCGCCATGGCGGCCTTGGTCTGCTCCGAAATTCTGGCGCGCCGCTTTGCCGCCCGCATGGAAGGTTAGCCCGTGCTGGAGATCCGCCTCGATCACACCCAGGGAAATTTCCGGCTGAATGTCGCGTTCCAGGGCGCAGCGTCCGGGGTGACAGCCCTTTTCGGCCCCTCCGGCGCAGGGAAGACCTCCATCGTCAACATGGTGGCAGGCCTCCAAAAGCCTGATGCCGGCCGCATCGCCGTCAACGGCCTCCGCCTTTTCGATTCGGCCCGGAAGATCCACCTGCCGCCGGAAAAGCGCCGCATCGGCTATGTATTTCAGGAGGGCCGCCTCCTCCCCCACCTGTCGGTGCGGGCCAACCTCACCTACGGGATGCGCCTCACCCCGAAAGACCGGCGCTTCGTCGAATTCGATCCAGTGGTAGACCTGCTGGGCATCGGCCATCTGCTCCACCGCCGCCCGTCCAGGCTTTCCGGCGGAGAAAAGCAGCGGGTGGCCATCGGCCGGGCCCTCCTGACCAGCCCGGCCATGCTGCTCATGGACGAACCCCTCGCCTCCCTGGACCCGGCCCGCAAGGCCGAGGTGCTGCCCTTCATTGTGCGGCTGGCCCGGGAATTTGCCATCCCGGTCCTCTACGTCAGCCATGCCCTGGACGAGATCCTCAATCTGGCCGCCCGCATGGTCATGATCCGGGAGGGCCGGGTCCTCGCCGACGGCGATCTGGAGGCGCTGCTCTCCCGGTCGGACCTGCAGCCCCATCTCGGGCGTGCCGAGAGCGAGTCGGTCATCTCCACCGTCGTGAAGGAGCCGGAGGACGCCTTCGGCCTCACCCACCTGCGCTTCGGCGATCGCATCCTCAAGGTACTATCCATCGACGCCGAAAAAGGGGAACCGGTCCGGGTGCGCATTTCCTCGCGCCATGTGGCCATCGCGCTGGAACCGCCCTCCCGCACCAGCTTCCTGAACATCTTTCCGGGGGAGATCCGCGAGATGGTGGATCTTGGGGGACCTGTTCTGGACGTTCGGGTGGAGATCGGGTGCTCCCTCTGGGCCCGGATCACCCGCAAATCCCTCTTGGAGCTGAACCTGAAGACGGGCCAGCCGGTGTTCGCCCTGATCAAGAGCGTCGCGGTCTCCTCGGGCCCGTCGGACGCATGCCGCTGAGGTTCAAGGGTGGCAAGAGGCGTCCGGGGATCGTGGTCACCCTTGGAAAATCTCCCAAGGGGCTCTTTTCCGTCAGGAGAACGCAGCCATAGGCCGCCTCCAGGGTCGGAAAGGTGAGGACCTCGTTGGGGGTTCCCATGCTCAGGATCTCCCCGGCACGCATGAGGAGCAGCCGGTCGCCGTACATGGCCGCCAGGTTCAGGTCATGGCAGACCATGATGATGGTGATCCCCTTCTCCTCCTTGAGGTTTTCCAGAAGATCCATCACCTGGATCTGGTGGGCCAGGTCGAGAAATGCGGTGGGTTCGTCCAGCAGTATGATCTCCGGCTCCTGGCAGAGCGCCTTGGCGATAAAGACCCGCTGGAGCTCGCCGCCGCTCAGGCAGTTGAGGCGCCGGTCCGCCAGCTGTGCAATATCGGTGATCGCCATGACCCGATCGGCGGCGGCCAGGTCCGCCAGGGTCTCCAGCCCCAGAATCCCCTGGTGGGGGGCCCGGCCCATGAGGACCACCTCCCGGACCGAAAACGGAAAATCCACCGGGAGCTGCTGGGGCACGAAGGCGATATGACGCGCCAGCGCCTTCCGGGAATAGTCGGCAACCGGCCGGCCCAGCACCTTCAGGTCTCCCGTGGCCCCGAGGATGCCCGCCAGGCTCTTCATGAGGGTCGTCTTTCCCGAGCCGTTGGGGCCGATCAGGATGAAGAAATCCCCCCGGTTCACCGCAAAGGAGAGGTCCTTGAGCACCGGTTCGCCCCGGTATCCGCAGGAGAGGCGGCGGGCGTCAATGGCAGGTGTCGTCTTCACGTCATTTATCCCCGGGAGCGCTTGAGCAGGTAGATGAACAGCGGCGCGCCGATCATGGCCGTGATCACCCCCGTGGGCATCTCCCCCTGGGCCGGCAGCACCCTTGCAAAGATGTCGCAGAGGATCATATAGGCCCCGCCGCCAAGGACGCAGGCGGGCACGAGGACGCGGTGGTCCGGCCCCAGCACCAGCCGGAGCAGGTGGGGCATGACCAGGCCCACGAAGCCCAGCAGCCCGCAGTAGGAGACCGTAGCGCTCACCATGAGCGAGGTGGAGACCAGCAGGATCAGGGTGGCGCGGGTGGTGTTCACCCCCATGGTCTGGGCCGCCTCCTTTCCCATCAAGAGGAGGTTCATGACATTGGAGAGCCGGAATATCACGAGAAAACAGGGCAGGACGATGAGCAGCAGCACCCCTGCCTGGGAAAGATCCGGCAGGGAAAGGTCGCCCATGAGCCAGAAGAGGATGTTGTGGATTCGGGCGTCCTGGGAGAGCGAGATGAGAAAGGTGATGATAGACGAGCAGAAGGCGTTGATCATGACGCCCGAAAGCAGGAGCGCGTCGTTTTTCAGCCGGATTCCGCTGGCGCCCATGAAGAGGACCATCGCCAGCACGGCCATGCTTCCGGAAAACGCCATGAGGCAGACGCCGGGAATACGCGAAAACCCCAGCAGAATGCCGATGATGGCCCCCACGGCGGAGCCGCCGGAGATCCCCAGGATATAGGGTTCGGCCAGTGGATTCCGCAGCAGGGCCTGAAAGACCAGGCCGCCCAGGGAAAGGGTCGACCCGACCAGGGCCCCCAGGATCACCCGGGGCAGGCGGATGCGCCAGACAATGCCGGCAACCACGGAATCTTCCCCCCCGCCTCTGAAGAGGGCGGCGGCGGCATCCAGCATCGACAGCCGGCTCGACCCGACAGAAATCCCGATCAACCCGAAAGCCAGCAGCAGGAGTATGAGCGGGACCGATACCCACACGATCCGGCGAAGCACCTGGGAGGTTTCCATCTCACCCCCTCCCGGCCAGGTCGGGATGGATGATTTCGAACATTTGCTCGAGGCCGTCGACCATCCGGGGGCCGGGCCGGTCCAGAACGTCCGAGTCGAGAATATGGACCCGCTGGTGGCGAACGGCCGGCATCTGCGGCCATGCCATCCATTCCCGCTTGACCTTCTGAAAGAGCGCTTCCCGGGCCATCGAAGTGATGATCAGGATGTCCGGCGCCAGCGCCAGGACCTGTTCACGGCTGAACCGGGGATAGGGCGTCTTGCCCGCGGCCAGGTTCCGTCCGCCCGCCGCCTCGATCAGCTCATGGATAAAGGTCGGCGTGCCGGCAGAGACAATCGGGTTCACACCGATCTGGAAAAATACCCCGGGACGCCCCGCCACCCCTGTCAGCCGCTCCTGGATCCGCAAGACCCGGCCCTGCATCTCTGCAACCATCTCCGCCGCCGCCGGGCCCGCATGCAGCACTCCCCCGATGCCGCGGATGGCCGCCATCACCGTGTCGAGGCTCCTGGGATCCACGGCATAGACCGGGATGCCGAGGTCTTCCAGGCGCCGGACGACATCGATGGGGTTGCCGTCCTTCACGGCAATGCAGAGGTCCGGCGCCAGGGCGGTTATTTTTTCGAGGTCGAGCCGGATATAGGAGCCGACCCTGGGAATCTGCAGGGCTTCCGCGGGGTAGTCGCTGAACTGGGTCGCCCCCACCAGGCGGTGGGACTGATTCAGGGCGAAGACGATTTCCGTGACGCTGGGGGCCAGGGCCACCACGCGCCGGGGGTCTGCCGGCACCGGAACCTGCCGCCCCGTCTGGTCCTGAACCATACCGGTCTCCCCACCGCACGGGGACGACAGGAGCAGCAGCATGGCCAGCACCACGGAAGCCGGGATGAAATCCCCAAGCCGCTTCATGATTGCCATACGCATGTTTGCACCCTCATCTGCACCTTCCCATTATCCGCATCATCCCGGCGTCCGAACGATCGTCATCCGCAATATCTCGGCACTATCATCGATCCGCTGCGAGGTTAGAACTCGGCCGACACCCCAGCCAGGAAATTAAACTTGGGCGATGGATAATACTGGGGTTCCGCGGGGAAGCCCCCGACACTGCCAAACTGGGAATATTCCTCGTTCAGGATATTGTTCAGGTTGAGGAACGGGGTCAGCCATTTCCAGGTATATTTAATTTTGGCATTCACGAGAAAATAGGACTCCTGGTCGGAGAACTCGTTCAGAAAATCCGAGTTGAGCGGGCGGGAGCCGATATAGCTGCCGTCCAGTGCCAGCTGAACATCGTAGGGCAAATCGAAAACAGCCACCACCGTGGCCTTGTTCTTGGGAACATCCGGAACCTGCCGGTTCTCGAACTCGCCGTCGCGGAACTCGGCATCAGTATAGGTATAGCTGGCCGTCAACGCCATGATGCCATAATCGAGGCCGACCAGCACCTCCACCCCGTCACGGCGGGTCTCGCCGTCGTAATTGGTATTGAGGCCGAACGGACCCGCAAGGCTGTTGAAAAAGATCTCCTGGTCGGTATCAATTCTGAAAACGCTGAGATCGGCATAAAAACCGTCCCGAAAATAATGGCGCACCCCGATGTCCAGTTCGTCGGATGTCTGCGGGTCCAGGCGTTCCACCTTGTTTTCGAAGAAATTATAGAGCTCGTCCAGGACCGGCAGTCGAAAGCTGTGGGCAAACCCGAAATAGGCGAAAGACTTGCCGTAAAATCTCCAGTTGATGCCGGCATTGTATGCCGATTCGTAGAATTTTTCCGTATCGATGTTGCTTGGCTCAAACCCGTACTTGGCCTCGGCGTAGCGATAACCTCCTGAAACAGAGAGGGTTTCAGAAAGCTCCAGATCATCCTGGACGTAGACGCCATAGTCTTTCTTTTCCAGATCGAACGCTGCCGTCCCTGTAAACGAAGAGGTGTTGACGATATCTTCATCATTGTCGTAGTAGTCGAAGCCGATGGTCAGCGTATTGGCGCGCCCGAGAACCGGCTCCCGCAGGATGACCTGGGGACGGATGCTGAAGGTGGTGATATCCGTGTCGCCCTGAAACGTCCCGCCGGTAAAGCTGGCAAAAAAATCGGAAGAGCGCTTCCGGTAGGCTGTCGGGATCAGGAGCTGGCTCTCCTTCAGGAAGAAGAATTCGAGCCCGCCGTCGATATAGCCGTCATCCACATCGGCGAAATCCTCCGGCGTATTGGATGATTTTCGGTCGACGCCTTCGTCCAGCTGGGTCTCCGAAAGCGCTCCGGGAAGCCCGGATTCGTCGCTGTGATACCCCATGTTGGCAAACAGCCGGGTCCATTGCCCCATATCATAGTCGAGGTTCAGGCCGACATCCTTGGACTCGATGCTGCTGTTGTCCCGGTAGCCGTCCGTGTCGTAGTAGCGCGCATCGGCCGCATACGAAAAATCCCCCACGGACCCGCGGACAAACCCGTCGGCGCCGAAGGTATCGTAGCTGCCGCCGAAGACCTTGGCCCCGTATGCCAGCGCATCTCCCTCCTGCGTAATGATATTGATGACGCCCCCGGAGGCGTTGTCGCCGTACAGCACCCCGCCGCGGCCCCCCCGGACGATTTCGATGCGGGCCACACGGTCCAGGGGGATCTGGAACCAGTCGGTGCCGCTCAAGTCCGGCGCATTGACCCGCCGCCCGTCCACCAGCACCAGGATATTGCTCTGGGCGGTTTCACCAAACCCCCTGAGGTCCACCTTGTAGGTGCGGCCGTTGCCGGCGACATCGGTCACCTGAACGCCCACCTGGGTTCGCAGCAGATCGGGTATATTGGTGGCGGTCGAATTCTCGATGTCCCGTGCCGTGATGACCGTGACGTTGGCCGGCACCTTGGAGATGATCTCCTCGAAACGGGATGCCGTGACCACGACATCCGCCAAAGCCACCGATGAGGGGTTCTGCGTTTCGGCAGCGCCGTATCCGGCAGAAGCCGCGACCGCCGCAAGAACGCAGCCGCCGATCCACCATGCTGCCCAGTGCTTTTTCATCCATTCCATCCTTTCGCTCTATCCTCCCTGGCGGCGGCAGCAGCGCTCCCTTCCCGCAACGGGCATGGCATGTGCGCACACCATGCCCCCAAATGAAACGCCCCGGACCGACCATGATCGATCCGGGGCGCCCTTTTCACCCGAAGAATGATTGTGCCGTGGAAAGTTCAGGCCCTCAAACCTTCCACTCTTTTCAAGGCAGGTCTTCTGACTTTCGGATCCATCTACTCCCCGCACCTTCCCAGGCAGGTCGATTCCCGGGAATGCGGCAACTGATCATGCCCCTTTCCCGCGCCAGACAACCTTCACCCAGTGGCATCCTGCGGCTTTCGTCCCCGATCACAGCGAAGGGCTCGTCCCCGTTTCTCACGGGGTTCCCTATTAAGCAGGCAATGCACCTTGAAAAATAATGATTATCATACTTTACTGCCGATGATTGTCAATATTTTTCATGAACGCAACGTTCGAATTTCATCAGCCGGCGTTCTCCGGGCCCGGAGAACACTACTATTCCTCGCGTGAACGAATCTCGAAACTCCCGCCGGAAAATCATCCCCAAGCATTGTTCCGCTGCCCCGCATCGCCATTGACAATGGCATCGAACGAATTAAAATAACGACCAACAAAGCGAGAAAACCATGCAGTCAGAGCATACCTATGCCGATTATATTGACGATGCGGGCATTGCCCAGATTCAAGCCCTCGAAAAAAAGACCGGATTCCATCAAGAGCCATGAGCGCAGATCAATGTGATTCCCGCACACATGCGGCATCCGTTGCCAGGGACGCGCCGATGGCGCAGTCGGTGCTCGACTCCCTGTCGGCCCACGTCGCCATCCTGGATGAAAACGGCGTCATCCTCGAAACCAACGCGGCGTGGCGCCGCTTTGCCGGCGCCAACGACATCCGGATGCGTCCGGACACCGTCAACATCAACTATCTCGACATCTGCAGCTCGGCACTGGGGGACTCGGCGGAGGAGGCGCAAGATGTCTACCAGGGCATCCGAAACCTCATCGAGGGGCGCATCTCGGAATTCGTCATCGAATATCCATGCCATTCCCCGGAGGAGAAGCGGTGGTTCTACATGCGCGCCACCCGCCTCAGCCTGCCTGGGGAGGTCCGGGTCGTCGTCAGCCACGAAAACATCACCCCCCTCAAAAAGATCGAGGAGGCCCTCAAGCGGCGGGAGCGGGAGCTGGAGAAGCACCAGCGGGAGCTGGAGTTCCAGGCCCGGAGCCTCGAAGACGCCAATACGGCCCTCAAGGTGCTGCTCGGGCAGCGGGAGCGGGACAAGCAGGAGCTGGAGGAGTCCTTTGCGGCCAACGTCCGGGAAATTGTCCACCCCTACCTGGAAAAGCTCGCATCCAGCCGCCTGGATGAACGTCAGCAGGCCTGGCTCGCCATCGCGAAAACCCACCTCGACAAGCTGGCATCCCCCTTTCTCAAACGGCTCTCCAGCCTGACTGCGCAGCTGACGCCCCGGGAGATCGAGGTGGCGCTGCTGGTTCGCGAAGGCAAGCGGAACAAGGAGATCGCCGAAATCCTGGGCTGCTCGGTCGCCGTCGTTGACTTCCACCGCAAAAACGTCCGGAAAAAGCTCGGCCTGACCGGACGGAAAGCCAACCTGCGGACCCACCTTCTTTCGCTCTCCTGATGGTTCACGCCGCCGCCATCAGGCCGTTCAAAATACTCTCCAGCAGCCACAACGCCCCGGATGTCCCGACTTGGCAGCGATGCAGAATTTCGATGTCGCCACGCGCCGGCAGGGCGATGTCGACCCCGGCCACCGGCAGGCCCCGAGCCCGGAACCGGCTGATGAAGTCTTCACCGCCAAAGGCAATATCGATCTGCCGGTCATCCTTCCGGGAGCGCCAGGCGTCGGCGCAGCCGATCTCCGCCAGAAACTTCTCCAGGGCATCGGCCTGCGCACGGGTATGCTCGCCCATCCAGACCTCCGCCGGCACCATGCCAAGGTAGCGGTACAGCCACGCCACCAGGGGCAGCAGCATCCCCCCGTCCGCGCGCACGGCAGCGGCCGCACCTTTGGGCAGGCCGGTGAGGGCGTTGAAGCGGCTCAGGGCGTCGTAGGCGCGCCTTCGTGCGCGCCGGATGTCGGCCAGGGCGGGTGCGGGATCGGCGTCCAGGGACCGGCAGACCCCGGTGATCCAGCGCTCCGTCTCCTCGAATCCGATGGGGGCCCCGGCTCCCGGGGCGAGCACGGGGCGCCCGAGGCTGTCTCCCAGGTAGTCGCAGAGGTCGCCGGCAAATTCCGGATGCACCGTCACGTTGAGGGCTGCAGCCCCCGCAGATGCCAGCTCCGCCGTGGTGCAGCCGGCAGAGAGGACGGTCTTCACCCCGATGCCGCAGAGCGACAGCAGGCGTCGAAGCTCATGGACGTCGCCCTCCCAGTGGCGATGGAAAATGGAGAGGCCGACGAGGTTGACCTGCCTGGGCTGGGCCGGCACCGGCTCCCGGGGCGCGAGACGCTGCAGCGCCTGGATCACCGATGCCTGAAAGCCCTTGGCAAAGCCGGACGAAAACCCGGTGCTCTCGACGGCGATGCACGGCACCGGAAGGCCGGCGGCGGCGATGAACCGCTCCAGGTCGTCCCCGATGAGGGCGGCCCCCGGCGAGTTGACCACGGCGATCAGCCGGTGCCCCTTCTCCGCCACGCGGGGCAAGATTTTCTCCAGCTTGGCCGTGGCGCCGAAAACATAGTCATGGTCATCCAGGTAAGTGGCGGGAACCCGGGGCTGCCCGAAATAAAACTCATCGGAAAACTGCAGGGGATCCATGGAGCTGTCCCTCGGGAAACGACCGTCGGAGAGCGCCCCATGATAAAATTTGCAGCCCGTGGGCCCGTTGAGCAGCACGGCTGCATCCCGAATACCCTCCACCCCCAGAATCGCTCCGGTAAAACCGTCCGGCGACAGTTCCATGCTATCGGCCGCCATCATCCCGCCAACCTTCCCAGATCGGCGCTTTCAGCAATGCCGCCCAGCGGCGGGCGTACGCCAATCCCCCGTAAAATCCCACATCCGGGCAGAGCGGGATGCTGTCCACGTGCTGGGCGACCGGAAGCTGTTTCGGGACGTAATTGCAGAGCATCAGATCCGGTCGAATCCGTGAAAGATCGGCGTCGCGCTTTTTGGGCCCGTAGTCGGTCTCCAGTGCAAAGCGGCCCTGAAACCGGGTCCGGAACAGGTGGTCCTGGCTGTAGTTGAGAATCCCCACCTTCTCCACGATCATCCCCAGATCGAAGGCCGTCTCGAGGATCCAGTCCACGTCGTGGATGTAGCTGACGATCATCAGCCGCTTGCCTTCCAGGTGCCTGTGAAACCGCTGAATGGCGGCATCGTAGCGCCCCCGATGGGCCGCCGCCAGTTCCCGGGCCGCCGCATGCCGTCCGAAAAAGGACCCGATCTCCCCAAGCCAGCGCTCGGTCTCCGTGAACCCGACCGGAAAGGGATGGGCGGCAAAAACAGCGCCGTGGTGATCCTGGAAATACCTCCGGAGGACCCGACCGAAATGGTCATCATACGCCAGCAGGTTGAGGGCGGCTCCCTTGAAGCCGCGGAGGGATGCGACATCGACATCCCGGACGAACCGGCAGTTGACCGCCACCCCCAGGGCGCCGAGCAGATCGGAGATGGCCGCATAATTGGCGGCCGCATTGTTGGCGATGTTCTTTTCGGCCAGGATATTGACCCGGCGGCCCCGGTGCGTGACCGCGGGATCGATCAGCGCCGCCGCACCCTCCAGGCAGGCGTTGATCACCCCCTGCATATAGTCCCCCCGGATGTTGCCGTCGGTGGAGATGACCAGAACGGGAGTGTCCGGGAAATCCGAGCGAATCTCCCGGACGGCCGCCGCCGGATCGTCCCCGATGACCCCGGAGGGGCATGCCGTGACCACAAAGACCGCCTCGGGACCTGCGGCCATCGCCTCCCGGAGGGTGCGCAGCAGGCGTTCGCCCCCGCCGTAGATCACCACGCCTTCGTCCATGTCGGAGCTCAGCACCGCCGGCGCCAGCTGCCGGGGCAGCACCAGCCCTTTCCGGGTATAGGCGTGGATACCGCTGGAGAGGATGGTCCGGGCGGCAATATGGCTGCAGCTGCGCGGACCATGGGCAACAGTGACGGCCCCCCGGATCTGGGTCAGGGTGCTGAGGGCCCCGGTAAAGGCGCACCCGTGCAGGGGCTCCCGGAAGAGCATGCTTTTGGAGAGCCGCCCGGCAGCACCACTCCCCGCAGATGCCGCCGGCACCGATGCCGGACGCTGGTCGAAAGGCGCCCCGCCAGGATCGGGTCCCGGGCCGTCGTCCGCCGGGAGGGATACCACGGCAGCGGCAGGAGCGCGCCGGAGGGTTTGGGGAAAGACGGTCCGCTCCAGCGCCGCATCGCTCAGGGGGCGCGCCGGATGCAGGGGCTGCGGTTCGCCGATCGCTTCTGCCAGCGCCCGAAAGAGACGGCTTTCATCGGAAAGAGGATATGCCTGAACCACGGTCCGGTGGGCGGCCTCCGCCGCCCGGAAGTGCTCGCTTCGGGGAATGTGGCAGATGATGGGGAGCCCCACGGCCCCGGCAAAGCGATGGACCGGGGCCGGGTCTTCCCCCCGGCCCCGGCTGTTCAGGATGAGCCCGGCCAGCCGGGCGCCGCCGCCGTCAAAATTGAGAACGCCCCGGAGGATGTTGTTGGCCGCATAAATCGACATGAACTCTTCGGAGGTGACGACGCAGACGACATCGGCGTATTCCCGGCGCAGCGGTACGGCGAACCCCCCGCAGACCACGTCGCCCAGCACGTCGTAGAGGACAACGTCAAAGGCATCCGTTTGGAGCCCCAGGCGTTCAAAGAACGCGAAGGTGCTGAGAATGCCCCGGCCGGCGCACCCGACCCCCGGCTCCGGGCCGCCGGCCTCGGCGCAGACAACGCCGCCGTAGCCGGTGTGCAGGAGATCCGCAAGCTGCTGCGCGGCCGGCGGAACATCCCGCATGTAATCCAGTACCGTGGTCACGACGCGGCCGTTCAGCAGGAGCCGGGTGGAGTCGTGCTTGGGGTCGCAGCCGATCTGAAGGACCCGCCGCCCGGCATCCGCCAGGGCGGCCGAAAGGTTGGCCGACACCGTGGATTTGCCAATGCCCCCTTTTCCGTATACAGCGATCTTCATCACACGTCCATTCGATGCATGGTGCCCGCCGGCGGCCGCGATCTCCCATCGTCAACCAGCCGGCGACCGTCTCCATATACGTAGTTTTTACCTACCGATAAGCACCTTTTTTTTAACCGTTGTAATTTGACCGCGCCGTGCTAAGGTTTTAGACACTATTAAACATCAGCCATCAAGGAGGACGCCATGATCTGCAGCTTTTCAAACCTGGATGACAATACCCTGTCTTCTGTCCAAACCCTGGAAAAAGAGACCGGAACAACGCTCCTGGCCTTTTCCTGTGCCGACCTCAAACCGACCATGCTGACGACCGAACAGCTGGCCAAAATCCAGAAGCTCGAAAAGGAGCTCTCCCTCTCCCTCGTGGCCGTGGATGCCTGATCTCCCGCGCCGTCTCCCCGACATCAATTGACGCCCCTTTCCTGGAAAGGGGCTTTTTTATTGTCTGCCTGGAGCGCCGCCAGCCCCCGGGCGGCGCTCTCGGCCGTGGCGCTCTCTGGAACGGCGCCCTCAAGGGCCCGGCGGAAGAGGTGTTCCGCATCGGCGGGCCGTGCCAGCCTCACTGCCGCCGCCCCGGCCATGAGGCTCATCCTGCCGTCGCGGTCGTCGAGGGCTGCGGCAGTCCGGTAGGCGTTGAGGCTCGCTTCGTGCCGATCCAGCAAAAAGCAGATCTGCCCGATCCGCGCCCAGCGACCCGCTGTCGGCGCCTTCTCTGCGGCCCTGCGGACCGCTGCCAGGGCCGCCTCCAGATCGTGTGCCGCCAGGCAGGCGTTGGCCAGCCGGTCCAGGGCCGCTGGGGTTGGATCACTTCCAAGGGCGTTGCGGTATACCCGGGCCGCCTCGGCCGGCACCCCCGCCAGGCGATAGAGATCCCCCAGCTTCCGCCATGCCTCCCGCGTCGGGGGCGCCAGCCGAAAGGCCACGGAGAGGGCCGCCGCTGCGGCGCCGTAGTTCCCCTGTCCACCGCTCACGGCGGCGATGCTCTCCCAGACCTCGCTCCGGCAGGGGATGAGGTCCGCCGCCGCCATGAAAGCCTTTTCCGCCCGGTCCGGTTGATTCAAGCGAAAAAGGGCCGTCCCCATCAAAAAATGGAGGAGGTAATGCCGCTGTCGGGGATGGGCGGCCGAATAGGCCGAAAGGGCTTCCAGCGCCTTTCCGGCCCGGCCAGCATCCAGGGACGTCCTGGCCGCCTCCAGGATCTTGAAGAGCGACGGGTCTGCGGGCGGGGGCGCAGGGCACGGCGGCGGCGACCCGGCCTGGAGCGCGCCGGACCAAAGGCAGAGACCCACCAGGAGCCCAGCGAAAATATGGCGTGTTTTCATCCAATACTCCCTTGCTGTGGTCAGTCGAGTTCAAACTGGATGGTGGTTTCCACCCAGACATCCACGCTCCGACCCGCCCGGATCCCCGGCCGGAACCGCCACCGCAGAACGGCGTCCCGGACGGCGCCCTCGAAAACCCCCTCGGGAGAGGATTCCAGAACGTTCAGGTCGTTCACCCGCCCGCGCTGGTCCACGAGGAAGCGAATCCTGACCCACCCTTCGATATTCCGGCGCCTCGCCCGGTAGGGGTAGGCGGGCCGGGTCTGCCCCACCACGGCCGGCACCGTGTCCACCTGGTCCATGGCATACCCCCGCCCTTCCCTGGCGGCATCCTCTGTCGCGGCGGTTGTCGGGGTGTTTTCAGCATCGCTCCCGGTCGGCTGCGCCGGGGGCGGCACGGCGGCGGCCGGCGCCGGCGCCTTCGGGGGCGGCGCTTTTGGCGTCACCGGCCTGGGGCGTGGCGGTTTGGGGGGTGCCGCCACTTTCAGCGACGGCAGCGGCGCATCAGCAAGCGCCAGGGGCGGGGGCGCGGGCGCCGGGATGTCCGCCATCGACGGGGTCGGCTCCGGCAGCGGGGGCAGCGGCGCCTGGGGCGACGGCAGGGCCGGTTCAGGCTCGGCCGCTGGCGGTGGCGACGACGCAAGGCGAAGCGGCACCCGGAGGTCGACGGTCTCCTGGAGGTGCGGCGTCGTCCGGACGTCCTGATCCAATAGCAGCGGCGCCAGGGCAAAAAGGCCCAGGGTCACCAGGATGGCAACAGAGGCCGCCAGAAACAGACGGGGATCCCCCAGGCGGCCCGTCATCCCGACGGAAGGCGTCACGGCGCTACCGCCGCAGCGGAGACGGCTACCTTTTCCGCGCCCGCCAGCCGGCACTGGTCCAGCACCGCCACCAGCCTCCCCGAACGGCAGTCCCGGTCGGCTTCGATCAAGACCCCCCCGGCCGGGTTTTCCAGCAGGAAACGCTCGACAACGGCCCGGACGCGCCGCAGCGCCACGGCGCGGCCGTCGATAAAGATCTCGCCGGCGGGCGTCACGCCGATCATCAGCCCGACGGCATCTTCGGATTCCGCCGACGCCGCCTCGGGGCGCTGGATCTCCACCCCGCTCTCCCGAACGAAGCTGGCGGTCACCAGAAAAAAGATCAGCAGGATGAAGATCATGTCGATGAGCGGCGCCATGTTGATGTCGGCCTCGGTGCTTTCTTCAAGGGCGCGCCCGGCCCCGAGCCGGCCTTTGGATCTAAGCATGGGCATCCTCTCCTTCCGATCGTCCGCCGTGTTCCAGCGACTGGTCCACGGCCCGGTGAAACAGGAGGAGATCCCCCTGGATGTCGCGTACCTTCTTGGCCAGCACCTGTGCGGCAAAGAGACCGGGAATGGCGACCAGAAGGCCCATCTGGGTCGTGATGAGGGCCTCCTTGATGCCCGATGCCAGGGCCTGGGCATTGCCCGTTCCCTGAAACCCCATGACGTGAAAGGTCTCGACCATGCCCCGGACGGTGCCCAGCAACCCCAGCAGGGGTGCCACCGCCCCGAAGACCCGGATGCCGGTCAGGTAGCGGCCGATGCGGGTAAGCTGCCGCCGGACCGAGACCTCCCAGAGGATTCGGTCCGTCTCCGGATCCCGGCTCCGATGGGCGAGGAAATGGGCGAGCACCGACATCCGCGACCCCTCCGGCCCGGCCGCTGTCGGGGGAAGGACGTCCGGGACGGCGATCCGCGCCAGGGCCTCGGCGAGCTTCAGCGGATGGCGCCGGACCCGCAGGATCCAGAAGCATTTGAGGGCGATCAGGTGCCACATCGCCAGGGAGACGAGAATCAGGGGAATCATGACGGGGCCGCCGGCCCGGGTATAGGCGGCCACCGCTGCCAGCCCGTTCATCGGCCGTTCCGCTGGCGCCGGAGCAGGGACGCCATCATGGCCATGGCCTTCTCCTCCATGTCGCCCGCGATGACCTGAGCCTTGCGCCCCAGGAAAGCGGCCATCATCATGATGGGAATGGCGACGGCGAGCCCCAGCTGGGTGGTGATCAGGGCCTCGCTGATGCCGCCCGCCATCAGGCGCGGGTCCCCGGTGCCGTGGACGGTGATCACCTTGAAGGTGTTGATCATGCCGGTCACCGTTCCCAGGAGGCCGAGCAGCGGGGCGATGGCCGCCAGGACCTTGAGGGCCGGCAGAAACCGCTCCAGGCGCGGTGTTTCCTTCAGGATGGCTTCGCTCAGGCGGCTCTCGATGATGTCCCGGGGCTCGTCCTGCATCTCCAGGCCCGCCTTGATGACGTTGGCGGTGGGCCGGCCGGCCTGGGTGCCGGCCGCGGCCAGGGCCCCGCCGAAGTCACCGCCGGCAACGAGCGCGGTGACCCTGCCCATCAGGACATCGGTGTTCTGGCGCACCCGCCCCAGAAAGAAGAAGCGTTCGATGGAGAGCACCAATGCGGCCAGGCCCACCAGGAGGATGGGCCAGACCAGGAATCCCCCGCTCTGCAGCTCCTCCCACAGGGTGACCCGGCGGGAGAGCTGCCGGAGGGCCGCGCCGCCCGTCACATCCAGAAAGACGGCGTCGGTCTCCCCGCCCAGGTACCGGCCGAGGTTTCTCTCGACCTGCCAGCCGGGCGAAGCAGCCGCCATGAGGCGGCCGGAGGCAGGGCTGGTGTGGAGGTATCCGGGTGCGCCGCCCCCATCCGCCAGGGCGGACAGGTGGCCCAGCCGGCAGATCGCCCCCGTCACCGGCCGTCCTTCCCGGTCCAGGTATGTGCCGGTCCGCCGGAGGCGCTGGCCGGATGCGGCCAGGTCCTCAAAGGCAAAATCCACCAGGCCCCGGATATCGGAGATGCCCGGGGCCTGGTCCTTCTCCAGGAGGCGCTTCAAATCGGCCAGGCGGTCGGGCGCCTCCGCAGCGTAGGGCGACCCCTCGGCCAGCTCCAGGAAATTCCGGGCAAACTCGTGAACGGCGGCCGTCACCGTCGCCATGCCGGCGGTATGCTCCTGGAGGGCTTCGGTCAGGGCCTGGCGCCGATCCCGCAGCGCCGCCAGTGCCGCCTCTTCCTCGGCCAGGGCGGCCTGCTCCTCCGCCAGCCGCTGTCGGAGCTGCGTCAGCTCCGACTGGAGCGCCGATCTTTCCCGGTCAATGGCCGCCTCGGCAAGGGCCTTCTCCTTTGTTGCCTCTGCCAGGTCGGCCGCCACATCCCCGGCCACCTGCGGGAAAGTACCCGGATCGGCCCAGAGTGCGGCCGGCAGGGACAGCACGAGAAACAGAAGGATGACGCCCCTCATTTCGCCTCCTCCTCCAGGACGGATTCCGGCCGGCCGATGGGCAGTCTCACCAGGGAGGCCAGCCGGGCACGGTCCGCCATCTGAAGCGCCTCCTGAATCTGGGACGCCCAGGTGCCGACAGCTTCCCAGCGCCCGTTCTCGGGGTGCCACCGCCACACATCACTGCCGCTGCCGACGGCAAACAGCCCCAGGCGGCCCACGGAGAGCCGGTGGACTCGGACGATCCGCCCGTCGATGTCGAGTTCGGCCTCGTCCGACAGGGTTTCATGGCCGTAGGCTATTTCGGCGGCGAGGGCCGTGAAAAACACCCCGGCCTTGGCTGCGAGATCGGCGTCGGCATCGCCGAGGGTCTGGAGCAGCCTTTGGATGCGGGCGCCCCGCGCCTCGGGAAAGAGCGGCAGGTCCCCGGCCACAAATGTCTTGAGCCGGTCGGCGGCCGCATCCAGGAACGGCGCCATCGCATCCCCTACGGCCATCGCCTCCGTCTCAGCGGTCTCGAGCGCCGATATTTTTCCCGTCAGGTCCGCCATGTATTCCGCTGTTTTGCCGCGCTGCCATTGGAGGTGGGCCAGCTGCTTTTCCAGGGCGTCGGCCTCCGCCTGAAGCACCGCCGCTTCGGCAGCCCACTGGTCCCGGAGCTGCTGTGTCTCCCGCCGGACCGCGACGGCCGATTCCGCTGTCTGGCGCACCCCTTCCGCAGACGGCCCCGGTGCAGGCCCACTCCCCGCAGCCATGACAGCGGCTGCACCGCCCAGCAGCAGAATGCCGCATCCGCACGCCATCACCCGACGCATCCACCGCCGTTTCCCCCTCATCCCATGCCTTTCGAATACCATTGCAAAAAAAATCCCCAAACTGATCTGCACCAGTTCAGGGATATCCCTTTTCTCCTTGAACGAAACCGCAGCGGTCCATGACCTCGTGTACCGTGCATCGGATTTTCGGCAGGTCTCCTGGCTCGTGGATCTCTCTACTCTCCGCACCTTCCCGGCTGTGCAACAGCCAGTGGTATGCCGCGGATTTCGTCCCCACTCACAGTGGCGGGCCCGCATCGGATTTTGACCGATTTCCCTTTTCAGCCTGTTCAGGCGCCAAAAACCCCATCTATGCCTGATCCATTTACCGATCCAGCCCGAAGATGTCAAGTCGGTCATTGCCCGCCCCTTTCAGGCCGTCATTTCTTTCCAAACAAAAAAGCCAAGAAGACACGCTGCCCCGTTTCAGGGCCCGGCCTTCTTGGCTGAATTTTCTTTTGGAAGAGATGCTTTTTTTCTGTCGGCGCGACTTCTGCCACGCTATGGGCTTTCTGGTTACCCAAAATCACAGCCATTGTCAAGCGGAACCCCTTCCTTGCCGGCGAACTGTCGTTCGGATGTCTCCCAAAAAATCATCGTAAAGATTTCTGTCTGCAGAAACGGAAGGGAAAAAGTGAAGGCGTAGCTCGAGATCGATGGTGATCGAGTTGCGCCTTCTCTTATTCAGCGGCTGCAAACTGACACATACATCCCACCCACGTTAAAGATTCCGCCACTTCCGGATAATGGACTGCGAAGCCGGTCTTGATCAAAATCCTGCCCAGTTGCTCGGCGACCCCTCCACGGACATCCGGTTTTCCATCGCATCCGCCACAATGCGAAGGATGCGGACCAGATAGGTCCGGCTGGAAGGAGGCGTCATCATGGAACATGTGCTGAAGTACAGGCCCCCCCGAATTGCCGCATTGCTGATGGTTGCCACGCTCGACTCCCTGGCGGCAAAGGAGGAAAGGATGCAGACCGAAACCGCCACGACAATGGTGCCGACCCTTTTGATATATTGCCAGGTGCATTCGACGGCCCGCTGTCCCACCCCGAAAATGGTGGGCGGATGATATTTGGGCAGATCCATGACAAATGGAGCGGTCTCCATGGACTTGAGCATCGTGGCGGTCAGGAGCCGGGCAACGAGCAGGGCCACGAAAATGGTGATGGTCGATACGGCAGCGTAGACTGGCCGTGAAGGCCCAAGGAGTGGAAGAGCTTGTCCAGGATGAAGGCGATTCGCGCCATGTACCCGCTGTCCTCGAAAATGGCGATCAATGCGAAAAGAATCAGGAAGATGGGAACATAGTTGAGCAGTGCGTTGGCCGAGTCCACCATCCAGAGCCCCATGGCACGGACATACGGATCCTGCAGCATGCCGGCGTCGGGCAGGATCCCGGCCCCAAAAGCCCGCAGCCGGGCCAGTATCGGCCAACAGTACTGGGGCAGGTCATGGCCTTTGACGATAGACAATTGATAAATCACAAAACCGGTGCCGATCAGAAAAAACGGCGCGGCGAAACGGTTGAGGACCACCATGTCGATCATGTCGGTAATGGTGTCACGGCCGTCCCTGGTTTCCCGGACGCAGGATTCGATGATGGAGGTGGCCAGGCGATCCCGGCACCCGACCATATAGTCCGCTACGGTCATGTAGTGGTCTTCTTCAAACCCGTCCCGGATCCGCTGGGCCGTTTTCAGCAAAGGGCTGTCCGCCCGCAGCCCTTCCGCGACGACCACCGGGAACCCCATCTCCATGATCTGGAAAGAGAAATAGAGGCTCCGCTTCAGGGAGGAGGCGTCCACCACGTTGAACGCCGTCGATTTTCCGGCGTTCTGGTGCCCGGCCAGGCCAACCAGAAGCCTGTCGTCCTTTGTTGCGGGTGACATTTTCATATTGGTAACGCGATGCCCTGCTTGTGGTGGGCGCCCCTGGGGGCGGATTATTCACACTCGACCTCGATCAGCGACGCCTCCGAGCTTCGGAGGGTGACCTTGTAATTGGCGACGCGGCACTCGCATTCAGCGCATCGATCAGTTCATGCTTGTCGATCCTCATCAAGATAGCCAATACTTCTGGTATTTGATGGGTCTAATTTTTCGGGCCAAAAAAAAGACGCCTTTTGAGCGACCACTGCCAGAGCGTCATATGCCGGATACGGGGCCGTCCGTGGGGTCAGCCGGTATCTTTTCCTTTCTTCTTCTTTTCCAGGGAATCCACCTGCTTTTTGAAATCGTCGGAAAATGACTCGCACCGCGCCTGGCATTTTTCAGGCCTGCGCCCATGCTTGCGGTATTCGGTGAAAAACTCGAGCCAGTTTTCGCCGGTTCGCGGACAGGTCTGGATAAATTCCATAAAATCGATCAGGCTGTCCAGCGTATGGGAACTGAGGGTATGCTCCATTCTGCAGGCCTCTTCGTCGGCGATTTCCGGTTGAACCCGGAGGATTTCGGTGAGAAATTTATTCAGCACCTTATGCCGTCGCCGCATCTCTTTGCCCACAGAGGTACCGGACCTGGTCAACTCCACGTATTCGTATTTTTCATAGTTCACCAGCCCCCGCTCCTTCAAAGATTTGAGCATGCTGGTCACGGTGGGCATTTTCACGTCCATCTTTTTGGCGATATCCTTGACGCGGACAAACCGTTTCTCCTTGTCCAGGTTAAAAATCGCCTCCAGATAGTCCTCCATTACGGTGGTCAGGGGCTTTTCTTCGGCTTTCTCTTTGGCTGCCATGCTACCCCCTTTTTGCTAAAGAATTGGAACCTGACATCATTATTAATTAGACGACATTTTAGATGGTTGTCAAGCGCTTTTCCGGCACCCCGCAACCCCGCCGGAATAGAACCTGTTCCAGCTGGATGTCATTCTCTCCTTTCATAACCGTGCCAGCGCGACGATGTCAAGCGGAGGTTGGCCGCTGGCAGGAGAATCCTTGGCAATCAGCCCCGCCGCCTACCGGCCCCCTTACCATCGTCATGATTTTACCCTTGACTTTTGGATCCCTTTGTTTCTATGTTGCCCATTATTGATCAGGCGCTCAAATTTAGAGCCGAAGAGGGAACCCCGTGGAATTCGGGGACGGGCCCGCCGCTGTGATCGGGGACGAAAGCGGCAGGACGCCACTGGCCGAAAGGTCGGGAAGGCGCCGCCGGTAGGATGATCC
The DNA here is from genome assembly GCA_913060435.1 of uncultured Desulfococcus sp. GTDB lineage: Bacteria > Desulfobacterota > Desulfobacteria > Desulfobacterales > Desulfococcaceae > Desulfococcus. The sequence goes on along the minus strand of CAJXSB010000001.1, from coordinate 18,712 downwards.
GAGAGTCAGAAGACCTGCCTGGTCGACCGGGGCGACACCTGCGCGGACGCTGGTGTCCTCCATGTGCGATGCAGCGGCGTCGCCAGCCATCTGCGGATAAAAAAGGGACATCCCGGATCGATCTTCATCGATCCGGGATTTTTTTTTGACCCGGGGCCGGTACCCGTCGCGGGGGAATGGATGGAAACGGACTTTTTCCGGATCCATCACCAATAACGCAACATCATTTATGACAGAAAGGGAGAAGAAATGAACCGAAAAACGATCGTCGCCATCCTGTGCTTTTTCCTGGTCTCGCTGCTCGCCGCTTCCGCAATGGCCTCCGGCCACGGGCATTCCACCGACCACGCCAAGGCCGATGAGAAGGGGCCGGCCATCCTGCTGGTGACCTTTGGCACGAGCATCCCCGAAGCCCAGACCGCCTTCGACAACATTGACGCACAGGTCAAGAAGGTGTTTCCGGGTGTGGAGGTCCGGTGGGCCTACACCTCTTACATCATCCGCCAGAAGCTGGCCAAGGAAGGAAAAACCTGGGATTCGCCCGAGGTCGCTCTGGCCAAGCTGATGGACGACGGCTACACGAAGGTGGCGGTCCAGTCCCTCCACATGATTCCGGGATTCGAGTTCCACGACATCTACGTCAACGCCAAGATGTTCGAGAGAATGTCCGGCGGCTTCGACAAGGTCTTTGTCTCCTATCCCATGCTCTCGTCGGACGCAGCCATGAACAAGGTGGTGGAGATCCTTCCGGGCGCCATGGTTCCCAAGGAGCGGACGCCCGAGGACGCGGTGGTGCTGATGGGCCATGGCACCCACCACACCAGCGACGCCATCTACTCGGCCATGATGTACAAATTCCAGAACGCCGACCCCAACATCTATGTGGGCACGGTGGAGGGCCACCCCACATACGATGACGTCAAGGCGATGCTCCTGGAAAAGGGCGTCAAGAAGGCCTACCTGATTCCATTAATGTCCGTGGCCGGAGACCATGCCCGCAACGACCTAGCCGGCGACGAAGCCGATTCCTGGAAAAGCATGCTGACCCAGGCCGGAATCGAGTGCGTGCCGGTCATGAAAGGTCTGGCGGAATCGGACGCCCTGGTGGACCTGTGGATCGAAAACCTCCAGACCGCCATGAAGCATCTCCAGTAAATCAGCGGATCTCCATTGGGGACATTCCGCGAGGGACGGGCGGCGGCGTCGACGGCCGCCGTCCGCATCCAAACCGCATAGGAAAATCGGCCGGAGAAGGAGAGCAAGCGATGGAAAAAGGACTGCTGATGGTGTTCACCGGCGACGGCAAGGGCAAGACCACCGCCGCGCTCGGCATGGCCCTGCGGGCCGCCGGCCACGGGATGCGGGTCTGCTTCATCCAGTTCATCAAGGGGAGCTGGAAATACGGCGAGATGGAGGCGGTCAAACGCTACGACGAACTGATCGACTTCCACGTCATGGGCAGGGGCTTCACCTGGAAATCCGACAACATGGAAGAAGACCGCCGCCTGGCCCTGGAGGCCTGGGAATTCGCGCTGGCGGCCATGTCCTCGGGGAAATACCACACGGTGGTCCTCGATGAATTCACCTATCTTCTCAATTTCCACATGGTCGATGTCAAGGCCTGCCTGGCGGACCTGGCCCAGCGGGACGAGAAGCTCCACGTGGTCGTCACCGGCCGCTACGCCCCCCCGGAGCTGGTGGCCGCCGCCGACCTGGTGACCAACATGCAGCCGGTCCGGCATCCATATGAAAACGGCGTCGTGGCCCAGGCAGGCGTAGAGTTCTAAGGAAGCCAGCGACCCCGTGCTGGTGCCCCGGCCACTCATTTTGAGGAAGGAAAATCCAATGCATGTCTATTGGCGCATTCAACAGGATCTCAACTGCCTGGGAGAGATGATCATCTTCCACGACCCCGGCTTTATTCGGAATTTCCGGGAATGGATGCGGAAAAACGCCGCCGGCCTCGCATCGGCTGAAGGCATTTCCCTGGAAGACCTCGTCCGCCCAAGCCTCAACTGATTGCGCAACTTCAGCGTTTCATCAGCCGGTGTTCTCCGGGGCCGGATTCCGCCCCACCGGCGTCATTGACGAGGATCAAGGGCCTTCTCGAAGGGGGACCTCGATCACCGATCCCAGTCCACCCTCGATGAAATCGCTGCCCCAGGCCTGCCGGAACATCGTGGTGGCCGCCTCGCCGGTGCAATGGCTGGGGGCGACCTTCGCTACGCCCAGGGATTGAAGCCTGGAAATGATAGCCGCTGTTTCCATTGGGCTTTTTCTCAGGAGATGAAAACCGCCCAGGAGCAGGTGGATCCCTCTGCCTGTAAGGCGGATGGCCGACGCTGCAATGCGGGCGATGCCGGGGTGGGCGCAGCCGGTGATGACCACGATGCCTTTTTCGGTCTCCACGATCATGGCCTGTTCCACAATGCCGTCCTGCAACGGACCGGTGGTGTAACACCGATCCATGAACCTCCCGCCGGCGCTCATCATTCTTGCCGCGGCACCCCTTCCGGAGATCGCCGCCAGGAAGGCCGGTGGAAATCCCGCAGGCAGGATCACCTCCGCCCCGGGATGCTGCGCCAGGAAGGCGTCGAGCCCGCCGATATGGTCCGCATGGATATGGGAGAGAAAGACGACGTCAACCCCTTTCGGGTCGATCCCAAGCCGTGCCATATTGGCGAGCAGGACGTCACCGTCGCCCCCGGTATCGAAAAGAATGGTCTTCTCAAGACCCTCCACGAGGCATGAAAAACCCCAGCCGGAAGTGAGCCCCATCGTTGGGGATACGTTGTTATAAAGAATCGTAATTCGCATGGAGGCTTCCCGCGCCCCGGCATGGGCATCCGCCCCCTGTGCGATGGTCATCGCCATGGCGAAAAGCGGGAGCCATGGCCCGATTCCGTCTCTGCACATATCTGTTCCCCTCTGCCGCATCCCCCCTTCTTTATTACGCGGCACCCTTTGCTGCAAAATTTAGTATGCTTTACTCGAATTTCGTTCAGGCGAATCATTCGACAAACGGCGCCACCTGACCGATGGGGCTGAAGTCCCGCGCCATTTCCCGGTAGACCGGACGCCCGACGAAAAATGCGTAGATCTCGTCGGCCTTGGCCTCGGGATCGACATCCCTGAATCGTTCGGGATAGAGCAGTTTCCCGACGGCGTAGGCATCGGCCAGGGCCGTGCCGATATTGGTGGTGTAGAAGTTGAACGGCAGCAGCACATAGGCACGCCGGGTCTGGAAGGCCTTCAGGGCGGCGTAGAATTCAGGGTTCCGCCGGACGTCCTCGGCCACCAGGGCGAGGCCCCCGCCGTCGATGAAGATGACGTCGGGATTGAGGCCCAGCAGAATCTCCTTGTCCACGAATACGTGGCTGCCGATGCGGGCGGTCACCTGGTCTGCCAGGTTGCGGGCGCCCGCCCACGTCAATGGAATGTAGTCGACCTCTGTGCTTTCGATGCCGTGGGCCCCGCGATAGCCGATTCCCCCCACGTAGGCCCCCGGCTTCCGGTCTTCGGGAATGTCACCGACCCGCTTCCGGAGATCGCGCTGCACCGCCTCGATAAAATCCACGACATCCTCGGCCCGTTTCCCGCGGTTCAGAATTTTTCCGGCGATCCGGAGGGAATCGTAGACCGCGTCGTCAAAGGTGGCGAAGGTGCCATAGCTCAATACCACCACGGGAATGCCCAGGGTCGTCTGCACCGCTTCGGCCAGGGCGGCGTCCATATAGGTGGTGAAGATCACCTGGGGGGCCAAGGCCACCACCGCCTCCATGTCGGGCTTCTTGTTGATGCCAGCAGGACCTCCCGGCCCGCAGCGGGGCAGCCGCGCCAGGTCCGGGTGGGCGATCCAGTAGGGGCGCCCGGCAGGATTCATCTTCTCCATATCCTCCACGCCGACCACCTTGTCCTGGGCCTCGAGGTAGACCATCAGCCGCAGGCTGCCGGGACCGATGGCGACGATGCGATCCGGATCTTCGGGCACCGTCACCATCCGCCCGGCCGTATCCTTCACCGCCACGGCTTCCGCTGCGGCAGCACCGGAGGCGAGCACCAGAGAGATGAGCAGCCCACCTGCCAACCAAAAATATTTCACGTCTCCTCCTTCCGCGCTACAAAGGTATCACCACGGTGCTGCCGTCCACCTCCCGAAGGGAGACCCCGACGCCGTAGACCTCCTGGATGATGTCCGCGTTCAGGCCGTCTTTTTCCACCAGGGCGTGCACCCGGTGATCCTTGAGAAACAGGAAGCTGTCGGCGAAGCGGACGGCCAGATTGAGGTCATGGATGGAGACCACGGCGGAAAGCCCCTGATTCCGGGCGATGCCGCGAACAAGCCCCATTACTTCCAGCTGGTTCTTGAGGTCCAGGTTGCTGGTGGGTTCATCCAGAAGCAGCACCCCGGGGGACTGGGCCAGGGCACGGGCGATTATCACCTTCTGGACCTCGCCGCCGCTCAGGTCCGAGACTGGACGGGCGGAGAGCAGGGTCAGCCCCATCTGCTCGAGGATCGTCTCGACCCGCCGGCAGTCTTCCGGGGAGACCGTCCACCCCATGTGCGGCTTCCGGCCGAGGAGGACCGTCTCATATACCGTAAGGCGCTCCGCGTCATGCCGCTGAGGGACATATCCGACCCTGCGGGCCACCGCCCTGCGGCCCATGGAGAGGAGGTCCTCGCCTTCCAGCAGTACGGCGCCGGACTGGGGAGAGAGGATGCGGTTGAGGCATTTGAGGAGGGTCGATTTCCCCGCACCATTCCGGCCCAGGACCCCCAGGACCCGGCCGGGCGCCAGGGAGAAGCCGATTCCCGCCAGCACCGGGTGGCTGTTGTAGGAGAATCGGATGCCCGAAACCTCCAGGATCATCCCGTTCCCGGCAAGGGCTTTTCCCATTATCGGTATCCCCGAACCAGCAGGTAAAGAAACATGGGCGCGCCCAGGAAAGCGGTCACCACGCCCACGGGAAGCGCACCCGAACCCGCGATCACCCGCCCCAGGGTATCGGCCGACAGGAGCAGCAGTGCCCCCAGAACGGCCGAGAAGGGAATCAGCAGAGAATGATCCCCCCCCACCAGGCGGCGGGCCATGTGGGGTGCGATCAACCCCACAAAGGCGATTACGCCGCAGAAGGCGGTGGCCAGGGCCGCCACCAGTGCGGCGGCCACCATCCCCTCGACCCGGACCCGTTCTACGTTCACCCCCAGGCCCCGGGCGGTCTCCTCCCCGGAAGCCAGGGCGTTCAAGTCCCAGCGGCGGATCATGAAAAAGAGGGTGACCCCGGCCACGGCGACGCTCAGGAGACCGATCTCCCGCCATCCGGACCGAGCCACGTCCCCGAAGGTCCAGAAGACCACCACGGCCAGTTCGGTCTCGGTGGCGATATACTGGATCAGGATCGTCGCAGACGCAAAGAGCGACGACAGGGCCACGCCGGCGAGGATGACGGCTTCGGGGGTGAGGCGCTTGAGGCGGCCCAGGAGCAGAATGATGCCCGTGGCCGCCATGGCGCCCGCGAAGGCCATGGCCGTCACCGAAGCGACCTGGCTGTCGAAGACCACGATGGCCGACGCTGCGCCGAATGCCGCCCCCTGGCTGATGCCCAGGGTGGACGGCGAGCCCAGGGGGTTTTTCAGGAGCGACTGGATGCCGAGACCGGAGAGGGCGAGCCCCCATCCCACCACCACTGCGGCGATGATGCGGGGCAGCCGGATGTTCCAGACCACCACCGATTCCGCGGGCGACAGGCCGCCGGCAAGGGCCCGCAGCATCTTCTCCACCGTCAGGTCATAGGCGCCCTGGGTCACGGCATAGAGGCCTATCACCCCGATGGCGCCCCAGAGGACCGACAGCAGCATCCGTTTTCGACGCATGGTCTGCCGATAGACCCGGGTGGCCGCCCCGTCCCTCCCTTTCAGAACTGGTGCGCAGGCCGTATCTTCCATCTCCATTCCTCCAAAATAAAAACAGCCACGAAGCAGCCTCCGTTCTCCGGAAGCGCTGCCTTCGTGGCTGTATTGAAAATTTTTTTGTCTTCTTGCGGTTATCTCATTCGGGCGGCTTCTGCCGCCTGGGTATAAACGTATTTGTAATCAATATCCCATGGGGAAGTCAAGCCATTTTTGCCCGCTGCCACTGCCGCGGGTTCCGTTAATTTTCCCGCTGCTGCTTCGCGATTTCCGTCAATGGGAATGGTCGTGAGGCTCCTTTTCGTGTTCGGGATGGTCATGATCATGGACGCCATGCTCCCCCGAATGCTCATGTCCGTGATCGTCTACCCCGCCCGCATGGGTGTGGGCATGGGCGTGTTCGTGATCATGCTCATGCGCATGGCGGTGCTCGTGGGGGTGGGTGTGGGTCTGGCCGTCATGGGTGTGGGGGTGCTCATGTTGATGGGTATGCTCATGGGTGTGTTTGTGTTGATGCTTGTGATCACCTTCCATATTTGGACCTCCTTCAGTAATTAGGGTTTTGGGAAACATCCTTCGCGGCGTCAGAGGCATCCGCGGCAGATTTTCTTTCCGTCGATGCTTTCCATCTTCGAAGGCATGGTCGGCTCCCCGCACCGCGCACACGGCTCGGAGGGCTCAATCCGCGCTTTTCCGGGCATCGCCATCTCGGCGGGCGCCAGTTCGAATAGATCCCCAACAGGTCTCTCCAGCAGGTCCCGGCTCCGCTGCAGGTGAAGCTCCCGAAAACGGGCCTCCTCCGCCGGACTCGCCTCCCCGCCCGTTACCTTCCGGATCAGGGCGGTGTGCTCGGCGTCCGGTGAAAAGGCTTCGGGCCGGAGAGAGACCCGCACCCCTTTGCCATTCTTCCGGCTCAGGATGGTCAGCACCATCTTGCCGTGGTCCTTGAAGATAAAGTTGCCCTTGCCGAAGGTGCAGCCGGTCAGGACCTGCACCGCATCGGCGGAGCAGGCGTCCGTCTCGACGACGGCCACCACCTCCTCGTCCTCGGCCCGTTGCTCCGCCAGCCACGCCATGCCGGCCTTGGCGGCACGGTACCCGATGGAGAGCCCCGGGCAGATGTGGCCGTGAAAAGCCGCACACCGCTGAAAGTCCTCGCTGTTCATAATCTCCTGTGAATTCATGCGCCATACTCCTTACGGGTTGGGTTTATAATCATAAATTAATGATCCCCCTCCGCTTCTTCAAGCTCCCGCCGGATCTGCTCCATCCATGCCGGGACCCGGACCTCCTCGGCGCCGTGGTAGCTTTTCGAAAACGGCTTGATGTCCACGATGGGGCTGCCGTCCACGGCTTCGAGCCCCCGCACCCGGAGAACATTGCCGGCGACCTCCACCAGGGGGACGGTAGACACCAGAATGGGGTTGGGCCTGGCCGGGCTGCAGGTGGCAAAGATCCCCTTGATGGGGAGGTCCTTCCGGCCCATGGGATGAACCCGGCGCAGGCCGCGCCGGGATTCCGGAATCAGGTGGGGCCAATAGAGCACCAGGATATGGGAAAAATCCTCGATCCCTTCCAGGATGCCGGCAAGGCCAGGGTCGATGACCAGCTCGCAGACCGTCTCTTTCACCTTCTGATGATAGCGCCGGATCTTTTCCATCCGCTCCGCCAGCGCCAGGTCTTCCTCGCCGGCCGTCAGCATGGGCTGTGCAATGCCGCTCCGAACATATCCCACGGGCTTCAATGTCATTTCCATTTCGTCCCAAAGGGTCTTCTCCATATCTTTTCCTCCGTTAATAGGCGATTTCCGCAGTGATGAAAAAAGTCTGGCCGGGTTGGGGGAAGCCGTACTCCTCTTCGTAATTCTCGTCGAACAGGTTTTCCACCCCGGCCGTCACGAACCCTTCGGACCGACCCTTCCAGAGCGGATATTTCAGGGAGAGGTCCACCACCGTAAAGGCGTCCAGGGTCTTGAGGGTGACCGGGCTGCCCATGGGGGCGCCGTCCGGGGCGCTGCCGCCGGCAAAGGGCGCCCCGGGCGCACCGAGAAACGGCACCTCCCGATCGTCCACCCATCGGAGGGTCGCCCTGGCCTGAAGACCGTCGGGCCGCTGGTATTTGATGCCGGTGTTGAACTTGAACTCCGGCAGTTCCGAGAGCGCATCGGAGAGGGCGTTGCTGGCGTCGAGGACATCTCCCTTCTTTTTCGTCTGCTGCCAGGTGGCGTTGAAGAAAGCCGACCAATTTCCCCAGATCCGGCCTTCCGTGTCCAGCTCCACCCCCTGAAAATCGACCTGATCGATGTTGTAGACCACCCGGCTGGGGGCATAGCCGAAGATCCAGCGGATGTAGTCGTCCACCTGGTAGTTGTAATAGCTGAGGGCCACCGACAGCCCCTGGATGCCGGTGTATCGGACCCCGGCTTCGTATTGGAGGGCGTCCTCATAGGTCAGGGGCTTTCGGACCACATCCGAGTTGGGGTCCACCTCGGGCCGGTATCCGCCGTAATACCAGTAAAAAGCCGGATTGTCCGGGAACCGGGTGGCTCGTGCGAACCGCCCGAACAGCGCAAGGCCGTCCAGGGGCCTGTACACCAGGCCGAGTTTGGGGAGGAGGACGCTTTCGTTGAAATGCGCATCCACGGTCTCGAATCCGGCAGGTTTTTTGTTGACATATCCCGTTACCTGGTCGACACTCCGGTCTCCATAATAATCATCATACCGTAGGCCGCCATAGAGGCTCAGGTCGTTCAAAATGGCCCATTCGTCGTCAATGTACGCCCCCTGCCAGCGGGTGGCGTCCCATTCATCACTACCGTCGGTGACAGGCCTGGAAAAATATCCGTCCTGGATGAAGGTGTTTTCCGTACCGCCGTATCCCTGGTAGTTGCCGTCGGCCCCGAACCCGATCCGGTGGGCCCCCAACAGCCGTGAAAAACGGGTCACCCACCCCCACGACCGGTCCGGCGTCGCATCCCGCTCCAGGACCAGGCGGTCCTCTTCGTACGAGTAGATAAAATCCTTCCGGTACTCATCGTTGAAATAGACCTTCACCTGGGAATCGAACCCGGCGATGTTTTTCCGGATGCCGAGGTCCAGCTCCGTTCGTTTCTTGTTGTAGTAGCTGCCGTCGCCATGCCGGTCGCCGGAGGGGAATTGAATGCCGGGCCCGATGAGGTAGGTGCCCAGGCTCTCCGGGTAGGCTGGATCGTACCCGGGAAGGTCCGCCTGGTTTTCCACCGGCATGTTGAAATCCCCTTCGGTATAGCGAACGCTCCCCTTGATCTCCCCGTCGCCGCCCCAGTAATAATAGAGATCCGCGGAGGCATCGGCCCGATTTGCCTCGCTGTTCCGCAGGTTTCCGTCGGTGGCGGCATACCCAGCCGAAACACGGCCGCCCAGGTTTTCATGACGGGCGGAAACCGACGCCCCCAGGGACCAGGTGTCGTAACGCTTATAGCCCGTCGAGGCGTTTGCCGAAATCCCCTCGGAAAGCGGTATGGGTGTCAGTTCTATGGTGCCGCCCAGGGTATTGCCGTATTTGGCGCTGAAGGCGCCCTTGCCCACATCCACCGACTGCCAGCCCTGAATGGCCAGGATGCTCCAGTCCACAAACTGCCCGCCCATGACGCCGGTCCCGTTGAGGGGCCGGCCGTCCAGCATGATGAGGGAGCGCCGCTCATCGAATCCCCGGATGCGCACCTGGCTGCTCTTGGGGGTGAGAATGGACCGGCGCTGGATGTCCAGTCCCGATGTCTTGTCCAGGGCATCGGGAACCGTCGAGACCACGGGGCTGGCCTCGGTTTCGAGATCGACGGTGACCTCGTTGCGCTCCGCTGAAATTTCCCGCTCCGCCGTCACGGTCATCGGTGCAAGGGTAAGGGTCTCTTCCGCAAACAGGGGACCGGCCCAGGCCAAGAAAATCAGTGCCGACAGAAAACTTGCATACCTCATCTCCACTTCCTTTGTCAGGGGTCAGATGCCAATTCATCGATGTGCCGTCCATGTTGATGCAAACCACCAGACCGTCTTCACCGGCGGCATGGAAGCACTGCCCCTGCAGGCCCTTTCATCCTGGCAACGCGATGGCCGGCCCGCGGCAAAAAAGCCGGGAAGCAACGGTGCGAATACGTTCCGTATTCTCCGAAGTCTTCCTGGCTTCGTTGGTTCACTGTCGTGCCCGCTTCCGTTGGGATCCAAGCCCCGCCTCCGCCGATCCATTTGCCGAATCATCGGAGGGGCCCGGATACGCAACAAAAAAAGCCACGAAGACGCTTTCCCCACGGTATGGGAGAGCACAGCCTTCGTGGCTTCTTTCCTGGAGACCACCACCGTCATCAACAGCGGCGAGAAATCTGCCTGCGGACCGCCCCGCAGACTTCTGTCCACGGGATGATGAAAGCCAAATAGCCAACCGGTAATGAGAAGTCAACCATAATTTTTTCCAGTTTATCCCCCTGCCCAGTTCATCCCCCCATAGAAGATGGTCAGATAGGGATTGACATCAATGCATTCCTTGGGGTAGAGATAGGGCCCAATGGACGGGTTGAAGCCCGTCTTGTTTGATGCTTGCTCCAAAAAAAGTCGTGCCCAATCATTCGAGCCACGAAGGCGACCTACCTCCTGGAGATTCCTGGCAGAGGGATTTCCCGAAAGGACGGACGTTTTCTGTGGCTTTTTTTGTTTCGACCGGAAGCTTGTGGCTTCATAACACCATGACAGGAGGCAAAGATGCGAAGAGGAAGTTCGATTCTGTTCACCGCGGCGGCGGCACTGATGCTGCTTTTGGCACCCCCGGCATCCGCCCATTTCGGCGCGGTCATCCCGTCGGACGACATCGTCACCCAGGATGACGCCAAGACATTGAACATCGAGATCCAGTTTCTCCATCCCCTGGAGCAGCATCTCATGGAGATGGCCAAACCCAAGCAGTTCGGGGTGATGCACAATGACCAGAAGACCGACCTGCTCGCCACCCTGCAGGAGGCCAAGGCAAAAGGGCACGGTCCGACCGAGGAGCTGACCTTCTGGACCGCCGAATATCCGATCCGCCGGCCGGGGGACTATACCTTTTTCATCGAGCCGACCCCCTACTGGGAGCCGGCCGAGGACCTCTACATCGTCCACTACACCAAGGTCTGCGTCAACGCCCTGGGCCTCGAGGAGGGCTGGGATCAGCCTGTCGGGCTGGAGACCGAAATCCTCCCCATGGCACGGCCCTACGGCCTCTGGACCGGCAACCTCTTCACCGGCCAGGTGCTGCTCAAGGGGAAGCCGGTCCCCAATGCCGAGGTGGAGATCGAGTACCTGAACGCCTCCCCCGGCAACATCAGCGTGGTCGTGGCGCCGGCGGACCCCTATGTGACCCAGGTGGTCAAGGCGGACGCCAACGGGGTGTTCAGCTACGCCATGCCCAAGGCCGGCTGGTGGGGATTTTCCGCCCTGAACGAGGCGGACTGGACCATCGACCACGAGGGAGAGAAGAAGAACGTCGAGATCGGCGCGGTCTTCTGGGTCCACACCCGGGACATGAAATAATCGAGGATGGCACGATGAAGATTCTTACCGGCGTGGCTGCATTGATGCTGGTGTCGGCGCTCTTCGCCGGCCCCGCCCTGGCCCACAAGGTCCACCTGTTCGCCTATGTCGACGGGGGAACCATCTATACCGAGAGCTATTTCCCGGACGGCAGCAAAGTGGAGAACGGCACCGTCCGGGTCTACGACAGCGAAGAGGCTCTGCTGCTGGAGGGAACGACGGATCCAGGCGGGCTCTTCCGCTTTCCCATCCCCAAGGTTGATGACCTGACCATCGTCATCGACGCCGGCATGGGGCATAAAAATCGCTTTCACCTGAAAAAAACCGAGGTGGAGGCCGGGAAATGACCGGTTGCGGAAAAGGGCTGTTTTGGGGTAAGAAGCTCCTCGTGGCCGCGGCTTTGCTGGCCGGCATGATCGGCATGCCGGGTCCGGCCCGGGCCGAGTCGCCCGAAGCGCAGCCCCCGCCGGATCCGGCGGCGCTCCTTGCCGAACAGAACGCCGCCCTCTCCCGGGACCTGCGCCGCATCCACCGGGAGCTCGCCGCGCTGCGGGCGGATATGAGCCGGCCGGGCCTCCAGGAGGTCTTCGCCGGCATCGGCTACATCATGGGCCTCTTCGGCGCCGCCGCCTTTGCGGCGAGCCGGCGCCGGGACAAACGCCCGCCTGGTTCGGCCGACAACGATCCCAACGCCCCGGACAGGGGCCAGGGCAGGACTTGACGATGCACATTTCCGACGGGGTTCTCCCCATCTCCATCACCGTCGGCGCCTATGCGGCCAGCGCAGCGCTGGCCGCATGGAGCGTCCGCCGCACCCGGAGCGAAGAGCTGCCCAAGGTGGCGGTGGTAACGGCGGCCTTCTTCGTGGCATCCCTGATTCATGTCCCCTTCGGCCCCACCAGCGTCCACCTGCTCATTCCCGGCCTGGCAGGGGCGCTTCTGGGCCCCTCGGCCTTTTTGGCCATCGGCCTCGGCCTGCTCCTGCAGAGCATCCTTTTCCAGTTCGGCGGGCTGACCGCCCTGGGCGCCAATGCCCTCATGATGGGGGTGCCGGCGCTGGCCTGCGGCGTCTTCTTCCAGAAGCTCAAAGGGCGCAGCCGGCGTCGGCAGTCGCTGGTCGGCGGCCTTGCCGGGGCATTGGGAACCGCCCTTGCCGCGCTGATCCTGGCGCTGCTACTGGCCTCCGGGGGCGAAGACTTTTTCGGCGTGGCCAAGATTGCCCTGGCAGCCCATATACCGGTCATTCTCATCGAAGGGGCGGTCAGCGCCTTCACCGTCGCCTTCCTGGTCCGGGTCAAGCCCGAGCTGCTGGCGCCGGCCTTTGTGCAGGGACACCCCCGGCAGCCGGAATTGAACGCCCCTCCCCAGGAGCCGCCGGACAGCCCGGCCCATGGGTGACATCCTGCAGATCGCGCTGCCGGCGTGGCAGTTCGCCGCACTCCTGCTGGCGCCGCTGGGCCTTCTGGCAGGGGCTGCCGCGGGCCTGCGCCGCATGCTGAAACAGCGCAGCATGAACGGCGATAATCCGGACTGGTCGGTGCCGCCCCTGGCGGATGCCGCCGGGACGACCCTCTTCCATCGATGGGACGTCCGCTGCAAGATCGCGGCCCTCGTCGTCTACAGCTTTCTGGTGGCCTCCCTCCAGCACCTAACACCGGCCCTGGCCGCTGTCGCCGTGTCGGTGCTGGCCCTGGTGCTGGCGCGCTCCTCCCTGGCGCGGGCGCTGATGCGGCTTCTCGCGATCACCGGTTTTCTGGCCATGTTCCTGGTGGTCATGCCCCTCTCAGCCCCGGCCCATCCCGGAGATACGGTCCTGGTCGTCACCGGCGTGGACTGGCTCGGCTTCAATCTCCGGGGCCTCTACAAAGCCCTGGCCATCGCCGCCAAGGGCATTGCCATCGCCCTCCTCATGGAGCCGCTCTTGACCACGGCGCCGCTGCCCGTTACCCTCCACGGTCTGACGCGGCTGGGGGCGCCGGACATGGTGGGCCAGATGGTGCTGCTGAGCCACCGCTACCTTCACGTCTTTCGGCACGAGGCCGAACGAATGGCCGCCGGCATGCGGGTCCGGGGATTCCGGAAGCGGACCGATCTCGAGACCCTGCGCGCCGTGGCCAATTTCCTCGGCATGCTCTTCGTGCGGAGCTTCGAGCGGACGGAGCGGGTCTTCGACGCCATGCGGGCCCGGGGCTACCGGGGGCACTTCCCGGCACCGGCCGCAACGCGGATGGCGGCGAAGGATCTGGTCCTGGCGGCCGTCTGGCTGGCCGTCGGCATCGGCCTGGTGATCTATGATCGGATTTTTTGGGACCGGATTTTTTGGGACCAGATCTGCTGGTGAGGTGCCGCCGTGATGCATGACCCCACCCCGCCGGTGCTGCAGCCGGACCCGGAAGAGACCCTTTTCAGCGTTCGGGAGCTCCGCTACCGATACGCCGACGGCACCTCCGCCCTCTCCGGCATCGACCTCGACATCGCACCAGGCGACCGGATCGCCCTGGTGGGGCACAACGGCTCGGGAAAGACGACCCTGGTCAAGCTGCTCTGCGGGCTTCTCTTCCCCGCCGCCGGAACGATCGCCTACCGGGGCCGTCCCCTGGCAGGATCCCACCTTGACCAGGCCCGCCTGGAGATCGGCCTCCTCTTCCAGGACCCGGACGACCAGCTCTTCTGCCACACCCTCATCGACGACGCGGCCTTCGGTCCCCGGCAGCAGGGTCTGGCCCCTGCGTCGGCCCGCGAGGCCGCCCGCGTCGCCCTGGCGCAGGTCGGCCTTTCAGAGATGGCCTACAAAGCACCCCACAACCTCAGCCTCGGCCAGAAGAAGCGCGCGGCACTGGCCGGGCTCCTGGCCATGCAGCCCGCAGTGCTGATCCTGGATGAGCCGACCACCAACCTCGACCCGCAGCAGGAGGAGATCTTCCTCAACCTCCTCCGGGATTTTCCCGGCACCCTCCTCTGCATCAGCCATGATCTGATCTTCCTCTACGAACTCTGCGACCGGGCCGTGGTGATCGACCGGGGCCGGATCCACCACGATTTTACCATGCGCGCCCTCGTCTCCCACCGCGCATCCCTGCGGGGGCACGGCCTCGATTTCTCCTTCCGGCTGGCCGGAGTTGCGCCGGTGCACGACGGGGGCATCGGGAGGGCGCCGGTCCGCATCAGCCCGCCGGCGCCGACCGGGGATGCGGTCCCGGAGACGCCGCTGGTCTCCCTCCGGGGCTTTGATTACCGGTACCCGGACGGGACCCGAGCCCTTGGCGGCGTCGACCTCGACATCGCCGCAGGCGAACGCGTCGCCCTGGTCGGCGAGAACGGCGCCGGCAAGACCACCCTCCTCTCCTGCCTTCTCGGCCTGCGCCAGGGCAGCGGAACCTTCCGGTTCGCCGGGAGGGCGGTGACCAGACGGCGGCAGAAGTCCCTCTGGCGGCGGGTGGGGATGGTGTTCCAGGACTGCGCCGACCAGCTCTTCTGCCCGAGCGTGGCGGAGGAGGTGGCCTTCGGCCTCCGCCGGCTCGGCTGTCCGCCCGGTGAAATCGAAGACCGGGTCCAGGAGACCCTGGCGCGGGTGCGCCTTTCGGGATTCGAGAACCGGGTTCCGCTGCACCTTTCCGGCGGCGAGCGGAAGCGCCTGGCGCTGGCCTGCGTACTCGCCATGTCGCCGGAGCTGCTGATCTTAGACGAACCGACGGCCGGGCTCGACCCCGAGGGAGAGGAGCTGCTGCTGGGGATCATCCGGGATCTCGATGTAACCCTGCTCCTGGTCAGCCACGACATGTTCTTCGTGGGCGAGCTGACCCAGCGGACGCTGGTGATGCACCGCGGCGAGATCGGCTGCGACCTGCCGACCCGGGATTTCCTGGCGGACGAGGCCCTGGGCAGCCTCAACGGCCTGGCCTTTACCTATCGCCGGGACTGCAGCAGCGCCATCCGGGAACTGCAGCACGAACATGAGCACAGCCATCCCCACCGGCATCTCCACGACCACCCCCACCGTCACGGCGCGCTGGTGCACAGCCACCCCCACGAGCACGTCCACGAGCATCCCCACCGCTTCGTCCACCGGCACGATCGCGGACACGAAGCCCACGACCACGCCCCCCACCGCTACCACGAACACGACCACCCGGACCACGATGCCGAGCCCCATCACCACGATCACGAATAGGCCGTCGTCACGCCTCGAAAAGGATCTTGTGATCGACCAGGTTCATGCCGCGGATGCGGCCCTTGACAATTTTCTGGTCGCCGAAAATACCCACCAGCCGCCAGGAATCCTCCCCCTCGGGCTCCACCAGGTCGACCGACTCCATGATCAGGGTTTCCTCGTTCTCCTTGACCAGATACGCATTGGCTTCACACATGTTCCAGTACCTCCTTTATTTTCCCCGTCACCACAGCCTCAACCAGGTGCGGCAGCGGCTCTTTGGCCATCCCCACGATCTCCGCGTTCTCCTGGGACAACGGTAGGAGAACCTTCGGGGCCGGGCTCGACATGACCGCCTCGGCCATCTGCGGCGTTACCTCGCCGAGCATGGCATTGGCCCAGGTGATGCCGATGGGGCCGACAACAGCGTCGGCCTGCCAGACGGAGCGGCAGATGGCATTCTCCCCCGACGCCCCCCGGTTGGCCCCGGCTTTGAGCATCCCGGCCGTGGCGATGGCATTGGTGCCCAGGGCGATCAGCTCGACCGATTCGCCGTAGGCGCTTTTCAAATATTTGATCAGGGTGGCGCCGATGCCGCCGCCCTGCCCGTCAATCACGCAGATCCGTTTCCTCAATTCGATGTCCTCATCCGCCCCGGACGGGGCATCCCACAAAAAAGGCCGCGAAGGCGCCTCCATCCGGAGGGGATGACCTTCGTGGCCTATATTCGTCGCGGCATCGTCCAGGGGTATCCCCGGAATGCATCTTTCGAACGCCGGCATCAGGACCGGGCGATTCTTTCCTTTATCTTGCCCGGCTTCTGCCGGGCGCTGTATTTTGAATGTTTAAACGGCACGGGGCTCCAAGTCAAGGGAATTCAGCATCGCCGGAAATCCGGGTCGAGTGATGCCTATTGATGTTCATCCTTGACGGATCCCGGCCCCGCCAGGGGACGGAACCGCCGCTTCGTCGCCCCGCAGACCGGGCAGCACCACTTCTCGGGCAACTCGCTGAAATCGGTGTTTTTGGGAATCTTGCGCCGGCGGTCGCCTCTGTCGGGATCATACAGGCACCCGCAGTTGACGGTCTGGCATTGATAGACCTTTTCGGGCTCGGCCATCTCCCCTCCTTTCACGGCAATGGGTTATGTCCAAAACATCACATTTATAAAATTAATACCCCATCGACGCGAAATAAAGTGCCCGCTCCCGGAAGCCTGCTTTTCTTGGAAGGCCGGCATGGGAGTCAGGCCCATGCCGGAAAGGGGGCGTTTGCCGATACCTCCGGCGGACGGTGCTAGATATTGACGACCTTGTCGGCCAGCTGCATGGCCGTGACGATGTCGAGCATATTGGTGGTCTCCCCGATCCGCTTCTCGTCCAGGAGGTTGAAGTGGGTGAGGCAGGTGCCGCAGACCAGGATCGTCACCCCGGCATCGGCCAGGGACTGGAGATCGGCCAGTGCATCGGCGCCCGTTACGGCGAGTTTGACGCCGTTGTTGACGAGAACCAGCCGCCAGAGCTCGCCCCCCATCTCCTTGAGGGTCTTGATGAAACTTTGCATCAGCTTGAGGCCCAGCTCATCGTCGCCGTGCCCCATCCGATCCGTGGTCACCATGACCAGGATCTTTTTCAGGTCCTCGTCCAGCCGCTCGGCTTCGGCCGGGGCCTCACCAGCATCCGGCCCCCCGTCACCGGAGACGTAAAAATCCCCCCCCTTCTCCTCGACAGAGACCCGGTAGCCACGGGACTCCAGGAAAAGGGTGACATTCTCCCGGGAGCCTCCGTTGTCCACAATCACCCTCACAGGCCCCCCGGCGCCGCTTTCAACGGCGTCCTTGGTCATGAGCACCGGTGCCGGACAGGCCAGCCCCCGGGCATCGATCTCTTTCATCCCGCTTCCTTTCCTTTTGTTATCATCCATATCTTCCGCCCCCACCGCCCGGTCGGAGGCTCAAAGCCGCGGCACCACCCGGATCCTCTCCAGCGTCTCGACCTCCGGGCCTTTCTCGACCTCTCCGATCACGGCCGCCGATTCATGGCCGGCCTTCCGAAGGGCTGATGCCAAGGCATCGGCGCTCCCAGGGGCGACGGAGATCAGGAGCCCGCCGGAGGTCTGGGGGTCAAAGAGGATATGGGGCATGAGGCGGCCGACCCCTGCGGCGATGTCGACCCCGCCCTCCCGGAATTCCCGGTTGCGGTGGGCACCGGCCGGGATGAGGCCCATCCCGGCAAAATCAACGGCTTCGGGGATGACCGGCACGAGATCAGCGTAGATCCGCGCCCCCAGCCCCGATCCGGAGACCATCTCCGCGAGGTGGCCCAGGAGCCCGAACCCCGTGATGTCGGTGCAGGCATGGACGGGAAAGTCCGCCATCACCGCCGCTGCCGACCGGTTCAGGGCGGCCATCTGCCGGACCGCCCGCGCCGCCAGCTCGGGAGACGCCAGTCCCGCGGTCATGGCCGTCGTGATGATCCCGATGCCCAGGGGCTTGGTCAGGACAAGCCGGTCGCCCGCCTGCAGGGCCTTCTTGGTCAGGACCCGGTCCGGGTGAACGAATCCGGTGACCGACAGGCCGTATTTCAGCTCGCTGTCGTCAATGCTGTGGCCCCCGACCAGGACCACGCCGGCCTCGCGCATCGTTTCCAGCCCCCCGGCAAGGACCCGGCGCAGGACCGAAAGATCAAGCCGCCCAAGGGGAAACCCCACGATGTTCATGGCGGTCTTCGGCGTCCCGCCCATGGCGTAGACGTCGCTCAAGGCATTGGCCGCCGCGATCCGGCCAAAGGCAAAGGGGTCGTCGACCACCGGCGTAAAGAAATCGACGGTCTGGATCATGGCAACCTCGTCGCTGACGCGGTAGACGCCGGCGTCGTCTGCCCGGTCAAGCCCCACGATCAGGTTTTCATCCGTCGGGAAATCAAGCCCGCAAAGCGCCCGCTCCAGGTCCCCTGGAGGCAGTTTGGACGCTCACCCCGCCCCGCTGCCGCCGGCTGTGAGCCGGACCTTTTCGACGTCCGCCATTACACTCCCTCTTCCCCGCTGGCAAATGGGCAGGCCAGTTCATCGGCTGGGTATTCATGGATCGCACCGCAGTAGGGGCAGGGTCGGCCC